>JBKJSO010000294.1:0-12852 GCA_046595835.1 Acidimicrobiales bacterium
CGAGGATGTCGCGCACGAAGCCGTACCAGGTGGTGTCGCCCTGGTTGGTGACGTGGTGGAGGCCAGAGCGACACCACCTGGTACGGCTTCGTGCGCGACATCCTCGAGCGGACCGGACACGACCCGGCCAAGGTGCGGGCCATCGCCACCGCCGACCTCGATCCGCCGCGCCCGGCCCCTCGTCCCGCCAACTCCGTGCTCGACAACGCCACGCTTCGGCTCACGGGTCTGCCGCTCCTCCCGCACTACCGTGAGTCCCTCGACCGCCTGTTGCGCGAGCTGGGAGTGGCTTCATGAGCAGGATCGCAGTGATCGGTACGGGCTACGTCGGGCTCACCACCGGCGCGTGCTTCGCCCACGTGGGCCACGAGGTGATCTGCGCCGACATCGACGTCGACAAGGTCGCCCAGCTCCAGCGCGGTGAGATCCCGATCCTCGAGGCCGGCCTCGACAACCTCGTACGAGAGGGGATCGAAGGCGGACGCCTCTCCTTTGTGGTGGGTGCCGCGGCGGCCGCGGCCGACTGCGAGTTCGCCTACCTCTGCGTCCCCACCCCGCAGGCGCCCGACGGATCCGCCGACCTCTCCTACATCGAGGCCGCCGCCCGGGAGATCGGCCCGGTCCTGCCCAGCGAGGCCATCGTCGTCAACAAGTCCACGGTGCCCGTCGGCTCCACACGCGTCGTCGAGCGAGCGCTCGGACGCAGCGACGTGGCGGTGGTGTCGAACCCGGAGTTCCTGCGCGAGGGCTCGGCCATCCACGACTTCCTCCACCCCGACCGGATCGTGATCGGCGCCGAGGACCAGGCCGCTGCGGTGCGGGTCTCCTCGCTCTACCTGGGGATCACCGCCCCGATCATCGTCACCGACCCAGCCAGCGCGGAGACGATCAAGTACGCCGCCAACGCCTTCCTGGCCACCAAGATCTCCTTCATCAACGCGGTGGCCGCCGTCTGCGAAGCGGTCGGGGCCGACATCAAGGACGTCGCCCTCGGCATGGGCTACGACAGCCGCATCGGCCACGAGTTCCTCAAGCCAGGCCCAGGCTGGGGCGGTTCCTGCTTCCCGAAGGACACGCGGGCGATGGTGCACATCGCCGAGGAGGCCGGGTACGACTTCAACCTCCTCAAGGGCGTCGTCGCCGTGAACGACGAGCAGCTCAACCGGGTGGCTGAGAAGATCGTGGAGCTCGCCGGGGGCTCGGTGGATGGCAAGCGCATCGCCGCGTGGGGCCTCACCTTCAAGGCCCGCACCGACGACCTGCGCGAGTCGCCATCGCTCGAGGTGCTCCGACGCCTTGCGGCCCAGGGGGCGGTGATCCGCGGCTTCGACCCCTCGATGCCCGGTCCCCTCGATGGCATCGAGGTGGTCGACGACGCCTACGCGGCGGTCGAGGGCGCCGTCGTGCTGGCCGTGCTCACCGAATGGGACGAGTTCCGCTGGCTCGACCTCGACAAGGTGGCCGAGTCGATGACGGCCCGCAACGTGGTGGACGCCCGCAACCTGCTCGACCGGGCCGCGTTCATGCGGCGTGGCTTCGAGTACCGCGGGATCGGGCGCCGCTGATGGCGCGCGTCGTCGTCACCGGTGGCGCGGGATTCCTCGGGTCGCACCTGTGCGAGGCGCTGCTCGAACGTGGTGACGAGGTGGTGGCCGTCGACAACCTCATCACGGGTTCCGTCGACAACATCGAGAAGCTCTTCGCTCGGCCTGGGTTCACCTTCGTCGAGCACGATGTGAGCACCTACCTCTGGGTGCCGGGCGACGTCGACGCGGTGATGCACCTCGCGAGCCCCGCGTCGCCGATCGACTTCGAGCGGATCCCGATCCAGATCCTCAAGGTCGGTGGGCTCGGCACACACAACGGGCTCGGGTTGGCCCGGGCCAAGGGCGCAACGTTCTTCCTGGCGTCCACGAGCGAGGTCTATGGCGACCCGCTGGTGCACCCGCAGCCGGAGACCTACTGGGGCAACGTCAACCCGATCGGCCCGCGCGGCGTGTACGACGAAGCCAAGCGGTACGCCGAGGCCATGACGATGGCCTACCACCGCCACCACGGCATCGACGTGCGCATCGTGCGGATCTTCAACACGTATGGCCCTCAGATGCGGCCGGACGACGGTCGGTCGGTGTCGAACTTCCTCACCCAAGCCATCGAGGGCAAGCCGATCACCGTCTTCGGGGACGGCGCACAGACCCGCTCCTTCACCTACGTCGACGACGAGATCCGGGGGTTCCTCGCCCTGCTCGACAGCGATGTGACCACGCCCGTCAACATCGGCAACCCCGACACGGAGCAGACGATCCTCCAGCTGGCCGAGCTGGCGATCGAGGTCACCGGATCCACGAGCGAGATCGTGTTCGAGGCCCTCCCCGTCGATGACCCAACGCAGCGAAAGCCCGACATCACCAAGGCGCGCGAGCTCCTCGGTTGGGAGCCTCGTATCGGTCTCCGGGAGGGTCTGGAGACGACGGCTGCCTACTTCAGGCAGAAGCTCGGCCGTTAGCGGTCGAGGATGGCATCCCACTGGGGGAGGGTGGCCTCGTCGGAGTAGCGCTCCTCGAAGGCGCGACGAGACCGTGTCCGAGCCCCGGCGTCGTCCCGGAGGTTGAGCACGGCCTCGACGAGCCCGTCCACGTCGCCTTCGCGCAGGCTGCGCCCGCAGCGGGTCTCGGTGATCGCCTCGTCGACGTTGCTGCCCGGTGGCCCCACATAGAGGATGGGGAGCCCTGCGGCCAGGTTGGCATGGAGCTTCGACGGGCTCATCACACCGAGCGATCGTTCGTCGAGGGTGACGAGCGCGGCGGCTGCGCCGGCCATCACCGACGGGGTGAGGTCCTTCGAGACGTAGCCGCGCATCACCACGTTGGAGAGACCACGGTCGTGCACCGTGTGGGCCAGGTCAGCCCAACGTGCGCCGCCACCCACGAACAGGAACAGGGCCGCATCGCCGAGCTTCTCAGCGGCGTCGAGCACGGTGTCGAAGCGATGGCCGACCCCGGTGTTGCCCAGGTACAGCACGACGATGCGATCGCCGACACCGAGCTCGTCGTATCCCGACCACGGGGCCGAATCGGACGGCGAGGGGAACAGCGCGAGGCGCTCCCAGTTGGGGATCACCGAGAGCGGGGGGCGGCCCGGTCCGGCCGCGTACTGCGACTCGAGGAGCGCCACCATGGCCCCGTCGAGCCCCACCACGTGGTCGATGCGCCGGAACGCCCATCGGTTCAGGGCCCGTTGGAGCTGACTGATCGGTCCCCTCGGGCGCAGCTCACCGAACCGCTCCGCCGCGTCCGGGTAGCAGTCCATGCTCCAAAGCACGACTCGCGTGTGTCGGTGGATGAGCTTGTGCAGCACGGCACTCGTGACGAGGAACGGCGGGGTGGTCATCGAGACGATCACGTCTTGCCGGGGGAGCACGAGCAGGCGACTGGTCGCGCCGAGCAGGAAGGTCAGGTAGCCGAGCAGCCGGCGCCACAGCGATGACTTCCCGAGGTGCGGTGTCCACACTCGCCTGATCTGCAGGGCCGGTCCGGTCTCGACCCGCGCGGTCGGCACCACGCCTTCCAAGTACCCGGCGCGCCCGGTGATCACGGTGACCCGATCGCCGCGCGCCGCTCGATGCTCAGCGAGCGACGCCGCGAGCTGCGCGGTGGGGCTGATGTCTGGGGCGTAGAACTGGTTGACGAGGGTCAGGCGCACCTGAGCCACTCCATCAGCCGGGCTGGGTGGCGACGGCGGCCACCATCTCCTCGACGATGGCGTCGAGGCCGTAGCGCTGCTCCCAGCTCGGGAAGTGCGACCGGAACTTGGCCATGTCGGTGTAGTAGCAGATGTGGTCGCCGACGCGGTTGGTGTCGTCGTAGGAGAGGCGGGGGCGCTTGCCACCGCTGGCGTCGGCCACGAGCTCGACGCACTCCAGCAGGCTGGCGGCGTTCGCCTTGCCGCCACCGAGGTTGTACGCCTCGCCCGGCCGCGGGTCCTGGGCGAAGGCCCAGAACGCGCTCACCACGTCAGCAGAGTGGATCTGATCGCGGACCTGCTTCCCCTTGTAGCCGAAGATCGTGTACTCGCCCTCGCGGAGCGCCGTGTGCACGAGGTAGCTGAGGAAGCCGTGGAGCTCCACGCCAGAGTGGTGCGGACCCGTGAGGCAACCTCCCCGAAAGGTGCCCGTGCGCAGACCGAAGTACCGGCCGTACTCCTGGGTGAGCACGTCGGCGGCGACCTTCGACGCGCCGAACAGGGAGTGGAGGCACCCGTCGATCGACATCGTCTCGTCGATGCCCGCGCTCATCGCGGGGTCGGCGTAGTCCCATCGGGTGTCGAGCTCCACGAGCGCCACGTTGTTCGGGTTGTCGCCGTAGACCTTGTTGGTCGAGACGGTGATGAACACTGCCTCCGAGACGTGTCGACGGCAGGCCTCGAGCAGGTTCAGCGTGCCCGTGGCGTTCACGTCGAAGTCATCGAACGGACGTGACGCCGCCAGATCGTGGCTCGGCTGAGCGGCGGCGTGGATCACGACGTCGAACTGACCTCGCTCGACGAGCGCGTCCACCCCCGCTCGGTCCCGGATGTCCAGGTCGTGGTGTGTGTAGCGCTGGCAGGAGGCCTCGAGACGTTGCCGGTTCCACGTGGTGTCGCCACCGGGCCCGAAGAAGTCGGCCCGCATGTTGTTGTCGACGCCGTGGACATCGAAGCCGAGGCGATCGAAGAACTCCACCGCTTCGGACCCGATGAGCCCCGCGCTGCCCGTCACGAGGATCTTCACGCGCGGGCGCCTCGACGGTCCTGAAGGGCGGGGAGCACGAGCGGTGAGCCTACCGCTGCCAGAATGCCGTCCGTGAAGGTGGCCATCGTGACCCAGGACGTGTTCGGCGACCGCCTGGCCGGCCCCGCGATCCGTGCGCTGGCGATGGGTCGAGCCCTCGCCGTCGAGGGCCATGAGGTGCGGGTGCACTCCACCGGCGGGGCGTCGTCGTCGTCGGACCTGGTCGTCGCGGGACGTCTGGCCTCCGGGACCGCGACCGCCATCGGCCGGTCGGCTGACGTCGTCGTGGTGCAAGGCGACGTGCTCGATGCCTGCCCGGGCCTCGGGCGAGGCACTGGGGCGCTGGTGGCCGACCTCTACGACCCCTTTGAGCTCGAGGGGCTCGTGCGAGGGGTCGATCTGCCCGTGCGGGCGCGCTACGGCGCCACTCGTCGTGCCCTCAGCGTGCTGTCCGGGCAGCTCGCCCGGGGCGACCTGTTCCTGTGCGCGAGCGAGCGGCAGCGGCTCTTCTGGCTCGGCCACCTCGACGCCGCCGGGCGCATCAACCCCGCCACCTATGACGCTGATCCCACGCTCGGCCGCCTCCTGGCCGTCGTCCCCTTCGGCATCGACGAGCGACCGCCCACGCGTGATGGCCTGGGGCTGCGCGGTCGGCTGCCCGGCCTCGACGATGCCTCCCGGGTGCTGCTGTGGGGCGGAGGTGTCTACGACTGGCTCGACCCGCTGCCCCTGATCTCGGCCGTCGCCGCGCTCCTCCCGGAGGAGCCCGAGCTGCGTCTCGTCTTCATGGGCACCGTGCACCCCAACCCCGCCGTCTCTGCGCCGACGATGCTCGTCACTGCGCGGGCGCTGGTGCGCACGCTGGACATCGAGCACGCGGTGCTGTTCCACGACGGGTGGGTGCCCTACGAGGCCCGCCACAACGTGCTCCTCGACGCCGAGATCGGCGTGTCGGGGCACCTGCTGCACATCGAGACGGCCCTGGCCTTCCGCACGCGGATCCTCGACTACATCTGGGCCGGTCTGCCGGTGCTGACCACGGAAGGCGATGCCCTGGCCGACCTCGTGGCGAGCGCGGGGCTTGGTGTCGTGGTGCCGCCCTGCGATGCGCAGGCGGTGGCCGACGGTCTGCGGACGCTGCTCGATCCAGCGCGGGCCGAGGCGACCCGCGGCGCGATTGCGCAGGTCGCGCCCACGATGCGCTGGAGCGCGGCGCTGCGCCCGCTCGTCGACTTCTGCGCTGACCCCACGCCGGCCGCCGACCGCGACCAGGCCGAGGGAGCGCGCCTGCGCCTGGATCGCGCACCGGGCCGCAGCGAGCGACGCGCCCGGATGTGGGGCGTGGCCGGCGCGGCGCGCGACATCCTGTCGAAGGACGGCCCGTCTGGCCTCGCCGCCAAGGTGATCGAGCGTGCGCGTCGCGGCGGTCGGAGCTGAGTGCCTCGCGTCGCCATCACCCTCGAGCAGTGCTGGCACCGGGTGCCCGGCGGCACCGCGCGCGCCACCCTCGACACGGTCTCGGCCGTGGCCGCGCGGGGCGACGTGGAACAAGTCGGCGTGTCGGCGTGGCACCGCGAACCGGCACCGAAGGCCTGGCGCCCGAGCATCCCCGTCCGGAGCCTGCCGCTACCTCGCATCGCGCTGTACGACGCGTGGCAGCGCTTGCGCCACCCGCGCGTGGAGCGGGCCACCGGCCGGGTCGATCTCGTGCACGCCACCGGCCACGTGGCGGCGGCCAGTCGCGCCCCACTCGTCGTCAACGTCTACGACCTCAGCTTCCTCCACGACCCCACCCACTTCACGGCCCGTGGCATCTCCGTGTTCAATCGGTTCCTGGCCGTGACCCGCGCCGAGGCCGCGCTGGTGATCTGCCCCTCCGAGGCGACCCGACGCGACTGCCTGGCGGCGGGCATCGACGAGGCGCGGTTGCGAGTCGTGCCGCTGGGCACGCACGCCACGCGCGCGTCGGTCGCCGAGGTTGAGCGGGTCCGCGCCTCGTACGACCTGCACCGACCCTTCGTGCTCTTCGTGGGCACGATCGAGCCGCGCAAGAACCTCGGTCGGCTGCTCGAGGCCTTCGCTCGCCTCGGTGACGTCGATGCCGACCTCGTGCTCGTTGGCCCCGACGGGTGGAGCACCCAGCTCCCGCCCACCAGCGCACGACGCCTGGGCTTCGTGCCCCAAGCCGATCTGGATGCGCTCTATGCAGCCGCAACGGTCGTCAGCTACCCCAGCCTGCGGGAGGGGTTCGGCCTACCGGTGCTCGAGGCGATGGCCCAGGGCGCCGCGGTCGTCACCTCCGCCACCACCTCCACCGCCGAGGTGGCCGG
This sequence comes from Acidimicrobiales bacterium, assembly GCA_046595835.1. Taxonomy (GTDB): domain Bacteria; phylum Actinomycetota; class Acidimicrobiia; order Acidimicrobiales; family VFJN01; genus VFJN01. The sequence continues at coordinate 7,099 of JBKJSO010000294.1, forward strand.
CGACGCTGCCCTGCTCGTCGACCCGCTCGATGTCGACGCCATCGCCGGTGCCCTCGAGCGTCTGTTGGGCGATCCGGGTCTCGTCAGCGCGCTCGGTGCGGCCGCCAGCACGCGTGCGGCCACATTCACCTGGGCCCGCACCGCGGACATGGTGGTGGCCACCTACCGAGACGTGCTCGGCGGAGCGACATGACGCGCGCCACCATCGGGATCAACCTGCTGTGGCTTGTCCCGGGGGAGGTCGGGGGCAGCGAGGAGTCCACGCTGGCCAGCGTGCGGGCACTGGTCGAGCTGGCCGATCCGTCGCTCGACCTCCGGCTGTTCGTGCTCGAATCGATGCTGAACGCCCACCCTGACGTCACCTCCTCGCTGCCCACTGAGGTGCTGCCTCTGTCTGGACGGGCGAGGTGGGGCCGCGTCGCCGCCGAGACGAGCTGGCTGGCCGCCCGCAGCCGCGGGCTCGATCTCGTGCACCATGCCGGGGGCACCGCGCCGCCGCTGCGAACCACGCCCTACGTGCTCACGCTCCACGACATCCAGCCGCTGGAGGCGCAGGCCACCCACAGCGCGATCAAGCGGGCCTATCTGAGCGCAGCCATCCCTCCCTCGGTCCGACGTGCTCGCCTCACGGCCGTCCCCAGCGAGTTCGTCCGACGCGCCGTGCTCACGAGGCTGAAGGTCGACCCGGACCGGGTGGTCGTGGTCCCCCACGGGGTCGATGTGCTCGCCGCCCCGACGCCCGTCGCCGTGCTCCGGGAGCGCTACCGCCTCGATGGGCCCGTGGTGCTCTACCCGGCCATCACGTACCCCCACAAGAACCACGCCGTGCTCATCGACGCGTTCGCCGAGGTGGTGCGCCGCCATCCGGACGCGCTCCTCGTCCTCCCCGGGGGTCGGGGCGGCGAGGAGGATCGGCTCCGGGACCGAATCGACGGCTTGGGCCTGCGCCCTCGGGTGCGCCGCACCGGACGGATCTCGGCTGCCGATGTTGCCGGCCTCTACGGCGAGGCGGCGGTCGTGGCGGTGCCCTCGCGCTACGAGGGCTTCGGGCTCCCCGCGGCCGAGGCGATGGCGTACGGCGCCCCGCTCGTGGCGGCCGCCTCGACCGCGCTGCCCGAGGTGGTGGGCGATGCCGGGCGCCTCGTCGACCCCGACGATGCGGGCGGCTGGGCGGATGCCATCGCCGGCCTGTTGGACGACACCGGGGAGCGGCGGCGGCTGGCCGACGCCGGCCGTCGACGGGCGTTGCGCTACACGTGGGGCGCCAACGCGGCCGCACTGGCAGCGGTGTACCACCGAGCCCTGTGACGCCCACGACTGGGTCTGGGCGGACGGCTCTTGTAGGGTTCGCAACCCTATGGGTAAGGCATCGTCAGCCAAGAAGGTGGCCCGCGCGGCCCGCGCCGGTGGTCGGGTGTCCGGTGGACAGCCCCGCAGCCTGCTGTTCCCCGGCGTCCTCGTGCTGATCGTGGTGCTGGGGATCTCGCTCGTGGTCTACGCCCGGGACAACCGTCGCAGCGTCGACCTCGGCGGCGTGCCCCAGCTCGGCGACCACATCCACATGGCACTCGGGGTCAACATCTGCGGTGAGCTCCTCCCCGACATCCCCGAGTTCGAGAGCCCGATCGGCATCCACACGCACGGCGACGGCGTGCTGCACATCCACCCGTTCTCCCAGCTGGGCGTGGGCGCCAACGCCACCCTCGGCCGCTACTTCCAGGACGCCCGCGAAGGTGGCAAGCTCGACGCCTCCATCAGCGCCACGAAGCTGAAGTACCTCGGCAAGACCTACCAAGAGGGCAAGACCCCGTGCAAGGGCGTCACCAAGCCCGTGCTGCGCGTCGGCTACTGGAGCAACGTCGGTGACGCGGCATCGAAGCCCCAGGTGACCACCGGTGGCTTCGCCGACCTGCGGCTCACGAAGGACGGTGGTGGCCTCACCATCTTCTACGGGGATCCGAAGGCCGAGATCCCGAAGCCTGCGAACGCGGCCGATCTGGCGAAGCTCGGCGCCCAGGACGGCGGCCAGACCCCTGACCAGCAGGGCAACACCACCACCACCACGTCGGGTGAGCCATCGGCATCCACCTCCACCACGGCGGCGGACGGGGAGACCACCACCACCAGCGCCCCGTGACGTTGGGGCCTGGGGCATGAAGGCGGTCGTCCTCGTGGGCGGGTTCGGCACCCGCCTCCGACCGCTCACGTTGCACCGTCCCAAGCAGATGCTGCCCGTCGTGCACCGGCTCATGATCGAGCGGGTCGTGGAGCACCTCGGGGCCCACGGGGTCGACACAGCGGTGCTCGCGCTGGGCTATCGCCCCGACGCCTTCGTCGATGCGTACCCACAGGGCCGGTGTGCGGGCGTCGAGCTCCACTACGCGGTGGAGCCCGAGCCGATGGACACCGCCGGTGCCATCCGCTTCGCCGCGCTCGACGGTGGCATCGACGAGCGCTTCGTGGTGGTGAACGGCGACGTCCTCACCGATCTCGACGTCTCCGCGCTGATCGCCGCGCACGACCGCTGTGGGGCCGAAGGCACGATCGCCCTGCACCGGGTCGAGGATCCTTCCGCCTTCGGGGTCGTCCCCACCACGCCCGACGGCCAGGTCACGGCGTTCATCGAGAAGCCCCCGCGCGATCAAGCGCCCACCAACCTGATCAACGCCGGCACCTACGTGCTCGAGCCGTCCGTGATCGACCGGATCGAGCCGAACCAGCGGGTCAACGTGGAGCGGGTGACCTTCCCCGCCATGGTCGCCGACGGCCGCCTGTTCGCCTTCGACGGCGGCAGCTACTGGGTCGACGCGGGCACGCCGGGCACCTATCTGGCCGCCAACCTCGATCTGCTGTCGGGCGCCCGCGGCACCCCGGAGCTCGGCGTGCACGTCGATGCCGCGGTGGCCGGTCAGGTGGATCGGTCGGTCATCGGTGATCGAGCCACCGTCGCCGACGGTGCCAGCGTGGTGGCCTCGGTCGTGCTGCCTGGCGCCAGCATCGGTCCCGGTGCCCTCGTGCGAGACTCCATCATCGGCCCTGGTGCCACGATCGGGGCCGACGCGATCGTGGAGAAGGGATCGGTGATCGGCGACGACGTCGTCGTACCGGCCGGTTCTCGCGTGTCGGGACGGCGAGTGCCCGAGGAGGCTGCATGAGGGCGTTGGTGACGGGCGGGGCGGGCTTCATCGGTTCGACCCTCGTTGACCGGCTCCTGGCCGAGGGACATGCCGTCGATGTGGTCGACGACCTGTCGTCCGGTTCGCTGGGCAACCTGTCGGAAGCCCGGGCCAACCGGGATCATGAGCTGAAGGTGCACCAGATCGACATCCGCGACCCAGCCGTCGAGGAGCTGATCTCCCGTCGTCGCCCGGAGGTGGTCTTCCACCTAGCGGCCCAGGCTGACGTGCGAGTGTCGGTCGCCCGGCCCGTCTTCGATGCCGAGGTCAACATCGTCGGCAGCCTCAACGTCCTCGAGGGGGCGCGCCTCGGGGGGGCTCGCAAGGTCGTGTTCGCCTCCAGCGGCGGCACCATCTACGGGGAGCCCGCTCCGGCGGACCTCCCGGTGCGCGAGTCGCACCCGCAGCAGCCGCTCTCTCCCTACGGCGTGGCTAAGCGGGTGGTCACCGACTACCTCCACGTGTACCGCGAGCTCCATGCCCTCGAGTTCACCTCGCTGGCGATGGCCAACATCTATGGCCCGCGGCAAGACCCGCACGGCGAGGCGGGCGTGGTGGCGATCTTCGCCGCCCTGCTCCTCGACGAGGCGCCGTGCACGATCTTCGGTGACGGCAACCAGACGCGCGACTTCGTCTACGTGGACGACGCCGTCGACGCCTTCGTGCGGGCCGCCGACCGTGGCAGCGGTCTGCTGTGCAACATCGGCACCGGGGTGGAGACCTCCGTGAACACGCTCCACGCCACCATGGCCGCGGCGGCTGGGAGCACGGTTCCGGTCACCCACGCTCCTGCCCGCGCCGGGGAGCTGGCTCGCAGCGCGCTCGATCCCAGCCGGGCCGGCATGCACCTCGGATGGGAGCCCTGGACCGACCTCGCCGACGGGGTGGGCGAGGTGCTCCGCTGGTTTCGGGACTGAACGGCTCAGGCCGCCTCAGCGGCGCAGGAGCCCGTACTTGGCGATGCACCAGAGGGCTCGGACACCGTCCTTCCAGCCGATCTTCTTGCCCTCGTCGTAGGTGCGACCGCTGTAGCTGATGCCCACCTCGAACACGCGCAGGTGTCGTTGGGCCACCTTGGCGGTGATCTCCGGCTCGAAGCCGAAGCGGTCTTCCTCGATCTCGATCGACTGGATGACCTCCGTGCGGAACGCCTTGTAGCAGGTCTCCATGTCGGTCAGGTTGAGGTCGGTGACCGCGTTCGACAGCAGCGTGAGCACCCGGTTGCCCAGCGAGTGCCAGAAGAACAGCACCCGATGGGCGTCGGCGCCCATGAAGCGGCTCCCGAACACCACGTCGGCGCGATCGTCGAGCAGTGGCTCGAGGAGCCGCTCGTACTCGGCGGGGTCGTACTCGAGGTCGGCGTCCTGCACGATCGTGTAGGGCATCGACACCTCGGAGAAGCCGCGTCGGAGGGCGGCGCCCTTGCCCATGTTCTGGGGCTGGAGGAGCACCCGCACCCGCTGGTCGTCGAGGTCGGCCAGCACGGTTCGGGTGCCGTCGGTGGACCCGTCGTCGACGATGACGAGCTCACCGACCCACGGGGACGCCAGGACGTTGCTCGTGATCTCCTTGATCGTGGCCAGCTCGTTGAAGCAGGGCATCACCACAGAGAGGCACGGGGTGGGCTCGGAGGTGGTCACCGGAAGAGATCCTCCTGGGGCGGACGCACGATCTGGGATCGTACGTTGCCGCGGCCCAGCCAGCGGGGGTCCACCCCTCGCACGACGGCGGCGGCCACGCCGGTGGCCTTGCCCATCACCAGCTCCGCAGCGGCCGCCAGCTCGTCGACCACACAGACCTCGGTCACCTGGAGCACGCGCCCGCGGCTGTCCTCAGTCCCTCGGAGGTCCACGATCGCCTGGATGCCCGCGCAGCCGATGGCGACGTCGGTGAGCCCCTGGCGCCACGGCCGCCCGAAGGTGTCGGACACGATCACCGCGAGCTCGACGCCGAGCGCGGCCCGCAACCCGTCACGGATCCGTCGGGCCGAGCGGTCGCTGTCCTCCGGGAGGAGGGCGGCCCAGCCGTCGTCCACGTTCGAGAGGTCGACGCCGGCGTTGGCGCACACGAAGCCATGGCGGGTCTCGCTGATGATCAGGTCGCCTCGCCGCCGAACGATGCGAGCCGACTGCTCCTCCACGATGGCCTTGTGGGCCCGAGGGTCGTCCGGATCGATCTGGCGCATCGCGCCCTCGGCCTTCGACACAACCTTCTGCGTGACCACCACCACGTCGCCGTCCCGCAGATCGGGCTCCGCGCTCGCGATGAGGCCGGCGAGGTCGTCGCCGCGGCGGACCTCGGGGATCCCCACGACGGGGAAGATGGACAGCGCTCCCGCGCTCGGCGCCCGCTCCTCGTGCTCGGTCATGCCGCCAGCACGACCGCACCCAGAGCGGCTGCCTCGGATGGCCCCCGCATGATCGTGGGCGCCACGAGACACCGGATGCCTTCTGCCTCGCCCGCGGCTGCGTGGTCGGCGTCGGCCTCGTCGATCACCAGGGTCGCGGCCAGCGGCGCGTAGATGCGGGCGATCCCCACCACGGAGGACTCGTGGCCGAGCTCTCGCAGCAGGCGATCG
>JBKJSO010000315.1:0-4621 GCA_046595835.1 Acidimicrobiales bacterium
GCGGAGCGGATGATGCCCTGGTACTTCTTGCCGTACATCGACTTCTCGCCCCAGGCCCCGTAGGCCTCGGCCACGGCGTGGTCCTCATCGGCGAGGAGCGGGAAGCCGAGGCCGTACTTCTCGTCGAACTTGGCCTGCTTGGCCGGCTTGTCGGGGCTGATCCCGAGCACCGCTGTGTCCCCGATGTCGCCGATGATGTCCCGCATGCCGCAGGCCTGGGTCGTGCAGCCGGGCGTGTCCGCCTTTGGGTAGAAGAAGACGAGCACCTTGCGACCCTTCAGGTCCGACAGCGCGACCTGGGTGCCGTGCTGGTCGAGGAGCGAGATCGCGGGGGCCTTGTCGCCTGGGGAGAGTGCCATGGCGCCGACCGTAGCGCCGCCGTCCAGAACGCCCGCTTCGCCATTTGCTGACCTAGTCGATCGGAATTATGATGTAGCGATGCACCTGGACCTCATGGTCGCCCTCGGCGGCCTCCTCGTCGGCTTCACCGTGGGTCTCACCGGCATGGGTGGCGGGGCGCTCATGACGCCGATGCTGGTGCTCCTGTTCAACGTGAACCCCCTGGCCGCCGTGTCGAGCGACATCGTGGCCTCGGTGGTGATGAAGCCGATCGGCGGGAGCGTCCACCTCCGTCGGGGCACGGTCCACACCGGCATCGTGCGCTGGCTGATGGTGGGCTCGATCCCGAGCGCCTTCGCCGGCGTCCTCCTGCTCAACCAGCTGGGCAGCGGTCCCGATCTCGAGCGACGGCTCAAGGCGATGCTCGGCTTCGCGCTGCTCGTCGCCGCCAGCGCCATGACGGTGAAGCTGCTGCTCCAGGCTCGCCGCCACACGGAGAGCGTCGGCCCGGCGGACATCGCGGTGCGCATCCTGCCGACGATCGCCGTCGGTGTGGTCGGTGGGCTCATCGTCGGTCTGACATCGGTCGGGTCGGGCTCGCTGATGATCGTGCTGCTGCTCGCCCTCTACCCGCGGCTGCAGACCTCCGCGCTCGTGGGCACCGATCTCGTGCAGGCGGTGCCGCTGGTGGCATCCGCCGCCCTCGGTCATCTGCTGTTCGGCGACTTCCAGCTCGGCCTCACCATGTCTCTCCTCGTCGGCTGCGCGCCCGGGGTGTACGCGGGCGCCCGGCTCTCGTCCCGAGCCCCCGACCACGCCATCCGCCCGGTGCTCGTGGCCGTGCTGGTGGCGTCGGCACTGAAGCTGCTCGGCACCCCCACCGGCGTCGCCGCCGGTGTCGGCGTGGCCCTCGGGTCGCTCACCTCGCTCGTCACCGTCCGCGCCGCGCGACGTGCCGCAGCCGTGCCCGATGCGGCCGTCGTCGAGCCTCCCGCGGTCGCCGTCAACCCCAGCTGAGCGGGGTCAGCGGGCGTTGACGAGGAAGTCGGCGGTCTGGGCGAAGTAGTCGAGCATCTGAGCCTCGAGGGCGGGCGGGGTGCCCCGCTCAAGGACAACACGGTCGAGGGCGCCGGCCATGTGCCCGAACCAGGCGTCTCGCTCGGCCTCGGTGATCACAAAGGGCCCGTGGCGCTGTCGCAGCCGCGGGTGACCCCGCTGCTCGCTGTAGGTGCCCGGCCCGCCCCAGTACTGCTGCAGGAACAGCGACAGGTGCTGGATCGAGTCCGTGAGGTCCTCCGGGTAGAGCGGTCGCAGCAGCGGGTCGGCCGCCACGCCGGCGTAGAACCGCTCGACGAGGGCCACGAAGAAGCCCTCCCCGCCGACCGCCTCGTACACGTTCCCGAGCTCGCTCACCGCGCCGACGCTACCCCCACCCGATCTGTGCACCGTCAGCACCGGATACCGGTGCTGACGGTGCACAGAAGCCGGGTTAGCGGTCCTTGCGGTGGCCATGGCCGAAGAACCCACCTTGAGGGCGGGCGTGGGCGTGGTAGTGGTCGGGGATGTTGCGCATGTTGTCGTCGACGTAGTGGCCGTCGAACACGTCGCCGGCGACCCGGGCCAGCTGGGCGTGCATGTGGGCGAGGTCGTCGGAGCCGGGCTCGGTGCCGTGCCAGCGCCACACCACCATCGGGGTGTCGCAGATCTCGCACTCGGCGATCCAGCACACCTCGTCCTCGTGGAACCAGTGCGTGATCTTCGCCGCTTCGCACAGATCGCAACCGTCGGACTTCACCTGCTCGCTCATCGTCGTCAACCTACCGGCCGCTCGCTACCGTGCCGTCGATGGATCCCAACCGTGCCGGCACCGGCTACCTGGCCCTCCCCGAGAGCGGAAGCGGCCCCGGCATCCTCGTCCTCCACTCGTGGTGGGGGCTCAACCAGTTCTTCAAGGACGTGTGCGACCGCCTGGCCGATGAGGGGTTCGTAGCGCTGGCCCCCGACCTGCTCGGTGGCCGCGTGGCCGTCACGATCGACGCGGCCGAGCAGCAGCTCAACGAGGCCGACGCGGATGTGCTCGCCCATCTCACCCGGTCGAGCCTGTGGACGCTCCGGGAGATGCCGGCGACGCCGGACGCACCGACGGGCGTGCTGGGGTTCTCGATGGGAGCGTCGATGGCGCTCTGGCTGTCGGCGCGAGTCCCCGACGCGGTGTCGGCCACCACCGTCTTCTACGGCGCCCAGGACATCGACTTCCGCGACTCACGCTCGGCCTATCTCGGCCACTTCGCCGACACCGACCCCTACGTGGAGGACGACAGCGTGGCGCTGCTCGAGGCCGAGCTGCACCTCGACGACCTCGACGTGGCCTTCCACCACTACCCCGGCGCGCACCACTGGTTCTTCGAGCGCGACCGTCCCGAGCACGACGTGGCGGCCGCGGACCTCGCATGGGATCGCACCATCGAGTTCTTCCGCCAGCACCTCTGACGGTGTGATCAGCCCCGGTCCAGCGCGGCGCGGAGCTGGCCGACGTAGGCGCCGAGCGCCTCGGGGCTGGCGCCGTCGAGGCGCATTCGCATGAGGGCGGAGGCCACGATCACGCCGTCCGCGTGGTCGGCCACCGCCCGAGCCTGATCGGGGGTGGAGATGCCGAAGCCCATGATGACGGGCAGGTCGGTGACGGCCTTCAGGCGCTTGGCCAGGACCGTCGACGCGCCCGACAGCGCGGCGCGCTCGCCGGTGACGCCGAGCAGGTTCACGCCATAGACGAAGCCCTCCGAGCGGGCGCACAGGCGAGCCAAGCGCTCATCGGGGGTGAGCGGAGACGCCAGCAGCACCGTCGCCAGACCTGCCGCCTGCGCGGACGGCTCCCATTCCCCAAGCTCCTCCATCGGGAGGTCCGGGAGGATCACGCCGCCGACGTTGGACGCCACCGCCTCGGCCGCGAAGCGCTCGTAGCCCGCGTGGAACACGAGGTTCACGTACGTCATCACCACGAGCGGCACGCCGGCGTCGACGTGGCGCAGCTCCTGGAGGATGCCCGGCAGGTTGGCACCCTGGGCCAGCGCCACCTCCGACGCCTCCTGGATGGTGGGACCGTCCATGACCGGATCAGAGAACGGGATGCCCACCTCGATGGCATCGGCGCCGGCGTCGGCGAACGCCCGCACGACCTCGGTCCAGTCCTCCCCCAGCCCACCCGTGACGTACGGGACGAGCAGCTTGTGACCGGCGTCGCGCCGCTCGCGGAGGTGCGCTTCGAGCCCGACCACCTCACCCATCCTGACGCTCCAGGATCCCGGCCACCTGGGCCACGTCCTTGTCGCCACGGCCCGACAGGTTGAGGATCACCGTCTTGCCCGCCAGCTCCTCCTTGGCCCGCAGCACCCAGGCCAAGGCATGGGCCGACTCGAGGGCCCCGATGATGCCCTCGGTGCGGGCCAGCACACCGAAGGCCTGGAGCACCTCGGCATCGGTGACCTTCTCGTAGCGAGCCCGGCCGGTGGCGGCGAGGTGGGCGTGCTCGGGGCCGATGCCCGGGTAGTCGAGCCCCGCCGAGATCGACTCGGCCTCCATGACCTGACCGTGCTCGTCCTGGAGCAGGTACGACTTCGAGCCGTGCACGATCCCCGGCACGCCATGCCCAACGGCGGCGCCCCCCGCCGGTTCCACGCCGACCAGCTCCACCGCGGGCAGCTCTGCGAACCCCGAGAAGAGCCCGATGGCGTTGGACCCACCGCCCACGCACGCGGTGACGACGTTGGGGTCGCGCCCGAGGAGCGACCGGCACTGCTCGCGCGCCTCATCGCCAATCACCCGGTGCAGCTCCCGGACCATCCAGGGATACGGGTGCGGACCCATCACGGAGCCGAGCAGGTAGTGGCTCGACTCCACGGATGCCACCCAGTCGCGCATGGCCTCGTTGATGGCGTCCTTGAGCGTGCGGCTGCCCGACAGGGCCGGCCGGACCTCGGCGCCCAGCAGGCGCATCCGGAACACGTTGAGCGCCTGGCGCTCCATGTCGACCTCGCCCATGTACACGACGCAGTCGAGGCCGAGCAGCGCCGCCGCGGTGGCGCTGGCCACGCCGTGCTGACCGGCGCCGGTCTCCGCGATCACGCGCTGCTTGCCCATCCGCTGCGCCAGCAGGGCCTGGCCGAGGACGTTGTTGATCTTGTGCGAGCCGGTGTGGTTGAGGTCCTCCCGCTTGAGCAGCAGCGTGCAGCCGAGCTCGGCGGAGAGCCGACGCGCTTCGTAGAGCAGCGACGGTCGACCGGCG
>JBKJSO010000383.1:0-11527 GCA_046595835.1 Acidimicrobiales bacterium
GGCGGCGTCCATCACGATGCGAACGTCGTCCATGCGCTCCTCGAGAGTCGGGACGTCGCGCACCGCGTCCGACATCCCCGTGCCGCGCTTGTCGAACTGCACCACCCGGGCGAAGCCCCCCAGCCGTGCGAGGAACTCCGCCATCGGGGGGTCTTCCCAGAAGAGCTCGCAGTGCGAGAACGTCCCCCACACCAGCACGAGATCGGTGGGTCCGCTGCCCCACACCTGATACGCGATGTGGAGGTCCCCCTCGCGCGCGTATCGAGTCTCCGGCACCGGCACGAACCCATCTTTCCCGATCTGCGCTCATGGCGCTGGCCCGCACGGGCCCACGCAGTCCCTGACCGCTGAACGGTCCCGCCTGAACGCTGACGGCGAAGGCAAACGTGCGAACGTCTCCCAGTACGGCCACGGGACAAGGACCGTCAGTCAGCGTCAGATGGTCGCCGCCGAACTGCAGGGAGACAACCGTAGGCGTGCGCTCAGTTCCGCACAGGAGACTGCCGGATGAGCAGTGGCCGCGCCACCAGCTATCCGGATGATCGGTGCGGCCGTCGACATCGACGACGATCGAGACGCAACCGCTGAGGATCGGCACATCGGAGCGCCCCTACTCGGCAGTCGGGGGCAGTGCGCAAGGGAGCGATCCCTGCGTCATTGGAACGCGGTAGCGAAGGTGGATGACACCGCTGCCGAACCGGTGCTCGTCGATGAGCTCGAGATCGGCACGTCTGTCGATCGACCGTGCAGGGTTGCGTCCACCGAGGACGACTGGCCAGACGAACAGGGCCAGTTCATCGACCAGCTCGGCGCCCTCGTCCCCTCAGGCGTCGGCACACACGGTCAGACCCATCGGCTTCAGGGTGAGATGGCCGGCCAGGCTCGATTTCGGAGACGTCCCTGGCTTGCCCTCCCGGGCCCGCTCTCAGCGGGCAGCGTCGAGGAGAAGTTGGCGGTAGACGGCGTCGCTGATTCGACGCTTCACCGCTCGGAAGGCTTCCTTGTTGGTCTTGCCCTCGGCGCGTTTGCGGTCGTAGTAGATCCGGCCGGGGTGCTCGGAGTGGCGGATCTGTGACAGCGCGGCGATGTGCATCGCATGGTTCAGCTGACGGTTCCCGCGCCGCGACAAGCGGTGCACGACCCCGCCGCCCGAGGACAGCTCGATCGGAGCGGTGCCGGTGTAGGCCGCCTAGTGGTCACGACTCGCGAAGCGGGTGACGTCACCCGGTGTGGCCGACCACCATCGCAGCGACGATCGACCCGACGCCGATGATGTCGGTCACCGACGTGTTCGCGGCCTGGACTGCGGTCTTGATGCAGCGGAGCCGCACCCAATCAAATCTGCACTCGCTGGCGCGCCCTGCATCCGAGGAGCGCAACGGACGTGCGTGACGGGAGCGGGGGGAGGAGACTCAAGCGGCGGCCAGGTGGGTGCGGATGGCGTCGGTCAGCTCCGTTGGCGTGAAGGGCTTCGTGAGGTACGCGACGCAGCCGGCCTCGATGGCTGCGTCGCGGACGTGGCGGCCGGCGTGAGCGGACATGGCGATCACCGGCGTGGCGATCACGGGGAGGCTGCGCAGCAGGTCGAGACCGTTGGTGTCGGGGAGGCGGATGTCGAGCAGGACCAAGTCGGCGCTCGACCACAGCGCAGCCCCGGCGGCTCCGGTCGCCGCCTCGAGGATCACGTAGGCCTCGTTGCGCAGCGACAGGCGCAGCAGCAGTCGGAGGTCCTCGTCATCCTCGATGATCAGGATCGTCGCCATAGGCCACCGCGAATCGGAGGACGAACACGGCCCCGTGTGGTTCCGCGTGGTGGTACGAGATCGTGCCACCAAAAGCCGCCATGAGCTGGTGCACGATGGCGAGCCCGAGACCGGATCCCTGTCCGGTGGTGCGGGGCTTCGCGAACGGTGCGAACAGGTCTTGCAGGTAGTCGTCGGGGATCCCGGGACCGTCGTCGCCCACTTCGACGATCACCTCACGGGCTTGACGACGGGCCGTCACAGCGACGTTGGGGCCGCCGTGTTCGTGCGCGTTGGCGAGCAGGTTGAAGAACACTCGCTCGAGCTCGGCCGCGTCGGCCCGCACGGCGAGCGCGGCATCGATGTCGATCGTGAGTGTGGCGTTGCCCGGCTGCGGTGAGGAGGCAGCCGCGTTGCGGACGAGCTCTGCGAGGGCCACCGGGCCGAGCATGATCGTATGGGCGCCCTCGTCGAGCGCTGCGAGGTCGAGCAGGTTTGTCGAGAGATCACGCAACCGTTCGGCCTGGCGCGTCAGTGCGTCCATCGCCGCGGCCCGGTCTCCGGGGGCGAGGGTGTCGTTTGCGAGGAGGTGTGCGGCCTGGGCGATCGTGGCGGCTGGTGTCCGGAGCTCATGCGACGCGTTGGCGATGAACTCTCGCAGGAACTGCTCGGACCGCTTGCGCACCGTGATGTCGATGGCCACCCCGTAGAGGCGCACGGGCTCGCCCTGCTCGTCGGCCAGTACGTTGCCTCGGCCATGGAGCCACCCAACGCTGCCATCGGGCCGCACGAAGCGATGGTCGAACGCGTAGGACGCGTGCTCCGCGTAGGCGCGTTGCACCGTGTCGTTGACCATGTCGCGGTCGTCGGGGTGGATGCGGCCCAGGAACGCGTCATAGGTCGCCTCGAACGCGCCGGGCGCGACCCCGTAGATCCGGTAGAGCTCATCGGACCAGGTAACGACGTTGGCGACGATGTCCCACTCCCAGCTACCGAGCTGCGCGAGTCGCTGAATCTCCGCGAATTGGGCCTCCAGGCGGGCCAGGCGAGCAGCCACGTCGGCCGCCTCGGTGGCGACGTAGCGCCGATGACCCCTGTCGTCGCTATCGACAACTCCGGTCATTAGACCTCCACTCACCGCTTCGTCCAGGCTACCGCGCGGAATGAGCGCGGCGCTTCCCCAACGTTCTGCGGGACGGTCCGCCCGGGCCGGCGCTAGACGATGTCTCCTCGTGCCGCCCATTCGGCTGGATCGATGACGCCCCTCGAACCGGTGTACAGGGGCGCGACGAATTGTCCGGCGTTGGAGCGACAACGGCTCTGCCCTTACATCGGCTGACCGGATTGTCGCTACAAGGCTGGACAGATCGAGTCGTGGGTGTCCTCCATGTGCCGTCCCAGGGCGCGCCGTTTGGCGGATCGCGCGGGCCGCTGTCACGTGGGAGCCGCCGAGAACGTGCGCCCCGAACGTTCGAGGACAGAGGCACCGTGGCCACGCATAGCGGCGCGTGGTGGGCGCCACCGATCGGCGGGTTCGGGAAGTCCGAGGAGGGGCGGCGCGGCCGCCGCCGACTCGTCCGCGCTCAGGATCCGCTACTCAGTAGCTCCTTGGTGAAGGTCAGCGCGTCGTGGCTGAACCGCGATGGGTCATCCCAGCGTGGGGTGTGTCCGACGCCGGGGTAGACGAGCAGCTTGGCGTTCGGGATTCGACTGGCCAGCTGGTCCTGCATCTTCCGTGAGACCAGCGCATCGTTGTCGCCCCACAGCAGCAGGGTCGGTGCGGTGATCTGAGTCAGCTCGGCAGAGTCGTCGTACCGCAGTAGATCCTTGAACATCGCTTGCCACACCCGTGCTGGCACCTTCAGAAGCTCAGTGACCAACTGGTCGAGCAGCTCAGGTGCGACATCGTCAGATGACGTATCGATCACAAAGGACCGGGCGAAGTCTGGGTTGATCGGGTCCTCCAGGCTCGACACGACTGAGTCCATGAGATCCTCTAGCCCGGCATGGCCACGAAGGGTCGTTGGTGACGCCTCGAGGATCAGGCCCGCGACCCGCTCCGGATGATCGAGGGCGACCCGCCGGACCACGAGGCACGAGCCAGAGTGTCCTGCCAGAACCGCACGCTCGACACCGAGTGCGTCAAGGAGGGGGACCACGTCGGCCGCGAAGTCGTCTACCCGGTAGCCAGTCTCGGGCTTGTCGGAGTCTCCGTGTCCGCGTTGGGACACCGCGACGGCCCGTATGTCTGGCGGCAGCCGATCGAGGATCAGCTGGTAGGAGCGCCAGGAGTCGGTAGGTCCCGGGAGCAGGAAGAGGACCGGATCAGACTCGCTGCCTTGGTCGGCGCATTCCAACTGGAGGCCAGACTCCAACGTGACGGTCAACGGGCTCGTCATAGCGAGAACGTACTGCGAACCCAGAGATGAACACGGGCGCGCCCCGACGGTGCGACCACGTCAGCGACTTCGGACGAGGACCCTCCACCGGGTCCAGGGTCGCCCGCGGCGGAACCGGGCGGCCACTGCGCCGAGAGGGGCGGGACGGGCGAGGAGCAGCGGGATCTGGGCACCGACGAGACCGGCCAGCACCACCATGGCGAGGAGGCCCAGCAGGTGGCGACGCGGGTCGAGGGCCGTGGGGATCTCGGCGAAATCGGCCCGGTGTGCCTGGTCGGAGCTCCGGTCGAAGTTGGATCCGACGGGATGAAGCGGCTGCAGTGCGAGCGATGCGGCCTCCTCGGGCAGGGCCTGGATGGCCTCTTCGGCGGGGGGCGGCGGGGGCGGAGCACCATCGGAGGACCCGACGGTGGCAGTGAAGCGGGTCGAGCGCAGGCCCAATGCCCGGGCGAAGCTCCGGCCGTCGACGGTCACGTCGCCGCTGGTCCCCTCCAGCACGAGATCGAGCGCGCGGCCGCTGGGGCCCGTGCTGCCGACCCGGACGCCGCTCAAGCTGCCGGGATAGCGAAGGCGGGCTGCCACATCGCCGAGGGCCACGTCGAGCTGCCAGGGGAGGGGGTTGTCCGTGTCGTAGTGGACCGTCGTGAGGTAGGGGTACACGCCGTCGGGCGTGCCAAAGCCCTCCAGGGTGGTGGCCGACACGCCTCCGGCGTCGGCGGAGTACACCGCGGCCGCGAGGGCCCCGTTGAACGTGAGCACCCGCTTGGCCGTGGCCCACACGGCGGCGTCCTCGCCCGCTGACTCCGCGGTGCGGCCGACGTAGACCTGGCACCGAGCGTCGTCGCACAGCTCACCCCCGGACCGCATGGCCCGCAGGGCGTAGGTGCGGGCGGCCACGGTCTGGGACTGGATGGCCGCCGCCGGCCAGGTGCCGGGCACCTCCGCCATGCCCCGCAGGTAGTCCTCCACGCCGAGGACGTTGACGAGGCGCAGGGCACCCCCGCCCGTGGCCTCGATGGTGCCGCGGTACGAACGACTGCGCTCATCGACGGTGGTCACGCCGCCCCGATCGGGGACCGCCCACACAGGGTTCGACGAGCTGGCTGCGCCAGAGCTCGGGGGCGGGGCCGTGGGGCCGGGGGCGCCGGGGCCGCCGCCCCCGCCTGGCGCGCCCGGGGCGCCGCCCGACGGTGGAGCGGTCGTCGGCGGGGGAGCGGTGGTGGTGGTGGTCGGCGTCGGCGGCGTGGTGGGGGGGTTGCACACCACGAGCAGCGGGCACGGCTCGCCCCGGTACCTCGTGGCCGTCGCCGAGGCACGGGCGCCGACGAGCGCGTCGACCCGGTAGGCGCCGTCGAAGGTGACGCGCACCCGGCCTCCAGGCCCGACCCTGACGGGGAACCCCGGCGCCTGTGCACCGTCGGGCGAGCTGCGCACCTCGCCGCCTTGGGGGAACGACATCGTCGTGGTGCTCGTGGCGGGCTTGTGCACGGCCACCCGCACTGGGCCGCTCGCCTCGGCGAGCTTGGCACCGGGATAGAAGGTGCCGAGGATCTGCGTGGAGGAGTGACCCGTGCGGGCGAGGTACTCCGCTCCCCACTGGGACAGCCCGACGCCGTGGCCGTAGCCCGTGCCGTTGAGCTGCAGCACCGGCACCGACGCGTGTGCTGCGCCAAGGGGCGCAATGCCGATGAGCACGACACCGGAGAGACCCGTCGCGAGGGCTCGCCGGATCCAGCACCTCGTCGACATGATCCAGTTGGATTCGGGGCCTGACGCCACGTCTCCTGCTCGGCGCGCGCCCTTGGGCCCGCCAGCCGACCTCGATTCGGTAGCGTGACCGGCCATGGAGGAGCAGCCCAGCGACGAAGGCGAGCTGCCGCCGCCCACGAGCGAGACGGACGAAGGCGGGACGAGCACTGGTCTACCCATCGACCGGTCGGAGCCAGGACCTGAGGCGCAGGCCCTGGCCCTTGAGGCGGAGGAGATCCGCCGGCTCGTCGAGGCCGGCGCCGGGACGCCCGACGCCCTGCGCGAGCTCGCCGCCCGCCTCCGCGAGCACCGTGCCCGTGAGGAGGCCCTGTGGCGAGCTGAGGTCAAGCCGGCGCTTGTGCGGGAGAACAAGGGTCGGCTGCGGGGCCAGGGGAAGCCGGCGCCCACGAAGCAGGAGTCCTCCACGTCGAACATGCTCATGCTCGGGCTGGTGCTGCTCGGCCTGGTGCTCGTGGTCGTGATCGCAGCCAACACCTCGGTCTGGCTGCTCGTGCTCCCGATCGTCGCGCTCGTCGCCTGGGCGTGGTACCAGGGGCGCGACTCGATGCCCTGACCGCCCCGGTCGCCCAGTCGGTAGCCTCCGACGGGTGACCCGAGGGCGCACCGCGAAGGTGCTGGTGCAGCGATGGGACGGTCACGCGCTCGCGCGCCATCCCGATGAGCTCATCGTGGAGGAACCCCTTGAGGTGCACCTCGACGGGCACCTCGTCGGCACCACGATGCGCACTCCCGGCCACGACTTCGAGCTCGCGGTCGGTCTGTGCCACGGCGACGGCCTCCTCGGCGGTGCGCCGGTCGTGACCTGCCGCTACTGCGCCACGGGCAGTGCCGTCGACACGGCCTTCAACGTCGTCACGGTCGACACAGGCGCCGTGGCGCCCCGGCCGGCTCCACGGCTGGCCGCCACCACCTCGGCGTGCGGGATGTGCGGGTCCACCGCGCTGCAGGAGCTGCGTGATCGCATCGTGCCCATCCCGGTCGGGGCGTCGTGGCCCGTCGATCTGCTGGCGGCCGTGCCCGAGGCCGTCCGACCCGAGCAGGTCCTCTTCGGCACCACCGGCGCCGTGCACGGCGCGGCGGCTTTCGACCGAAGTGGCCGAATCGTGCTGGTTCGCGAAGACATCGGTCGCCACAACGCAGTCGACAAGGTGGTGGGCCGGCTGCTGCTCGATGGGGCGCTCCCGGCCACGGAGCTCGGTCTGTTCATCAGCGGTCGGGCCGGGTTCGAGATCGTGCAGAAGGCGTGGGCGGCCGGGTTCAGTGCGGTGGTGGCCGTGAGCGCGCCATCGGCCCTCGCGGTGGAGGCCGCTCGCGTGGCCGGCATCACCCTGGCGGGCTTCGTGCGCGGACCGGACGTCGTTGGTGTGAGCTGCAACCTCTACAGCCCCGACGGGCCCGCCTGATGGGCTGGCGCGAGCAGCTCACGGGCTGGCGGCCGTCGGGCTGGGTGGGATGGCGTCCGAACGGCGTCGGCTTGCAGAAGCCGCACCACTACCGCGACATGGCCGCAGTGGCGTGGGCGAACCGCGCCCACCCGAAGTACGCCGTCGACGTGCTCACGAAGGGCGCCTGCGACGGCTGCGCTCTGGGCGTGGCGGGGCTCCACGACTGGACGATCGACGGGGTGCACCTCTGTAGCACCCGCCTCAGCCTCCTCGAGGTGAACACGGCAGATGCCCTCGATCCGATCCTGCTGGCCGACGTGGCGACCCTGCAGGATCGCACCTCGGGCCAGCTGCGCCGCCTCGGTCGGCTCGGGCACCCGATGCGCCGCCGACGCGGCGAACCGGGGTTCCGACGCATCGACTGGGACGAGGCACTCGCCGCGGTGGCGGCCGCGATCGGCGGTACCGACCCGGATCGGGTGGCGCTGTACCTCACGAGCAGAGGCATCACGAACGAGACGTACTACGTGGCCGGCAAGGCGGCCCGCGCGATGGGAGTGGCTGGGATCGACTCAGCAGCGCGCGTCTGCCACGCGCCCTCGACGGTCGGCCTCAAGGAGTCCATCGGGGTCGCGGCCTCCACCTGCTCGCTCCAGGACGTGATCGAGAGCGACCTCGTCGTGCTCTGGGGCACCAACCCTGCCAACAACCAACCCGTCTTCATGAAGTACCTCTACCTGGCCAAGAAGCGGGGCTGCCGGATCGTGGTGGTGAACCCCTATCTGGAGCCCGGCTTGGAGCGCTACTGGGTGCCATCGAGCCTCGAGTCGGCGGTGTTCGGCACCAAGGTCGCCGACCTCCACGTGCCGGTGCGACCGGGCGGCGACGTGGCCTTCGCCAACGCTGTCGTGCAGCGGCTGATCGATCGAGGCGCCGTCGACCACTCGTTCATCGATGCTCACACCACAGGGTGGGGTGACCTGGTGGCGGCCCTCGACGGCCAGGACGAGACCGACCTCCTCGCCCAGGCCGGCCTCACCCCCGAGCAGCTCGACGCGTTCGTCGAGCTCTACGCGTCAGCAACGAGCGCGGTGCTCGTGTGGTCGATGGGCATCACCCAGCACCGAGACGCGGTGGACGGGGTGCGCGCGATCGTCAACGTCGGCCTAGCGCGGGGGAACGTCGGGCGTGACGGGGCCGGCCTGATGCCGATCCGTGGCCACTCCGGGGTGCAAGGGGGCGCTGAGATGGGTGCCTACGCCACGGCGCTGCCGGGCGGCGTTCCCGTGAACGAGCGCAGCGCGGCGGCGCTGTCCGAGCGCTGGGGGTTCCCCGTGCCCGCGGCGCCGGGGCGCACCGCCCCCGAGATGATCGAGGCGGCCGGGGACGGCGACCTCGACGTGCTCTGGAGCTCCGGCGGCAACTTCCTCGAGGTGCTGCCCGATCCACCGGCCGTGCGGGCCGCCCTCGAGCGGGTGCCCCTGCGCGTGCACCAGGACGTGATGCTGTCGTCGCAGATGCTCGTGGAGGGCGACGACGTGATCCTCTTGCCCGTGGCCACGCGCTACGAGCAGGAGGGGGGCGGCACCCAGACCACCACGGAGCGCCGCATCGTGTTCAGCCCCGAGCTGCCCCGCCGGGTGGGGGAGGCCCGCAGCGAGTGGCGCCTCTTCGCCGACATCGCCGCGCGGGTGCGTCCGCACCTGGCCGGCGCGTTCGCGTGGCCTACGAACCAGGCACTGCGAGCCGAGATCGCCGACGTCGTGCCCGCCTACGCCGGCATCGAGGGGCTGGCGACCACCGGCGATCAGGTGCAGTGGGGAGGCCGCCATCTCTGCGCCAACGGGGCGTTCCCCACCGACGACGGGCGGGCCCGGTTCACGCCGCTCGTGCCGTCGGCGGTCAACCTGCCCCCGGGCGCCTTCAGCGTGGCGACCCGTCGAGGCAAGCAGTTCAACTCGATGGTGTTCGCCGAGTCCGATCCGCTGACGGGCGCCCCGCGCGACGCCGTGTACATCGACGAGGCGGATGCCGCGGCGCTGGGGGCGGGGGAGGGCGCGCGGGTTCGCCTGTGCAGCGAGGTGGGGACGATGAACGGGCGTCTCAAGCTCGTGCGCCTCCCGCGCCGCAGCCTCCAGGTGCACTGGCCGGAGGGCAACGTGCTCATCAGTGGCGGCTCCGAGCAACGCGAGCCGCGCTCGAAGGTTCCCGACTACAACGCGGTGGTCACCGTGGAGCTGCTGCCGGACTAGGTGTGCCGGCGGGGCCCGCCGGTACCCTCGCTGCATGGCCGCACCGCTCGAACCCGCCGTTGGGTGGGGAGTCCTCCACCTGTTCTGCAAGGTCGGTCCACTGGCCGATGCTGGCGCCATCGAGGCAGCGGTGAAGGCCGCCGAGGCCGATGCCGTGCAGGTCGTGCCCGCCGCCATGCTCGGCCACAAGTGCGATGTCGCCTTCATGGCCCTGGGCGTCGACCTGTGGCGACTGCGCCAGCTACAGACCGAGCTGACCCAGGCCGGCCTCGACGTGGTCGACAGCTACGTGTCGCTCACCGAGCTCTCCGAGTACGCGCAGGGGGTGCCCGAGGAGATGAAGGAGGCCCGCCTGCACCCGAACCTGCCGCCGGAGGGCAAGGCCGCGTTCTGCTTCTACCCGATGTCGAAGCGGCGAGGCGACCTGCACAACTGGTTCACGCTGCCCTACGACGACCGCAAGGAGCTGATGTACGCCCACGGCGCCAGCGGCCGGAAGTTCGCTGGTCGGGTCCTCCAGGTCATCACTGGCTCGACGGGCATCGACGACTTCGAGTGGGGGGTCACCCTGTTCGCCGTCCACCCTGACGACCTCAAGGAGGTCGTCTACACGATGCGCTTCGACGAGGCCTCGGCCAACTTCGCCGAGTTCGGTCCGTTCTACGCGGGGATGGTCGCATCGCTGCCCGAGGTGCTCGCCGCCGTCGGGGCAGCGTGAGGCTCAGCGGCTGACGTCGTCGTCGCCAGCCTCCTCGGGCGGGGACCCCACTGCGGCATCCACCACTGCACCGTCGGCCGCTGCCGGCGTGGCGCTCACATCGCCACCGAGGTAGGCCGCCTTCACGGACGGGTCGTCGAGGAGGGAGCTGGCATCGGCTGTCTTCACGACGCGGCCCACCTCGAGCACGTAGGCGCGGTGGGCCCGCTGCAGCGCCTGGGCAGCGTTCTGCTCGACGAGCAGGATCGTGGTGCCCTGCTCGTTGATCTCCGTGATGATCGAGAAGATCTGCGCGACCAGCTTCGGTGCGAGCCCCATGGACGGCTCGTCGAGGAGGAGCACCTTGGGCTTGGCCATCAGCGCCCGGCCGATCGCCAGCATCTGCTGCTCACCACCTGAGAGGGTGCCGCCGGCCTGGTCCCTGCGCTCAAGCAGGCGAGGGAACAGCTCCCAGACGCGATCAAGCTCGCTCTTGGCATCGCTGCCCCGGTTGGCGTACGTGCCCATCTCCAGGTTCTCCATCACCGACATCCCCGGGAAGATCCCGCGGCCCTCCGGTGCCTGGCAGATCCCCATCTCCACAAGGCGGTGGGGTGCGCAGTTGGTGATGTCCTCGCCGTCGAAGGTGATGGTGCCGCTCGACACCGGGCGCACCCCCGAGATCGTCTTGAGGGTGGTCGTCTTGCCGGCTCCGTTGGCGCCGATGAGCGTGACGATCTCGCCCTGGTCGACCGTGACCGACACGCCCTTGAGCGCTTCGACCTTGCCGTAGTGCACCCGCACGTCGTCGAGCTCAAGCAGCATCGGAGGGCACCCCCAGGTAGGCCGCGATGACGCGTTCGTCGCCCTGGATCTCCGCGGGCAGGCCTTCGGCGATCTTCTCGCCGAAGTCGATCACCGCGATTCGGTCGCAGACGTTCATCACCAGGCTCATGTCGTGCTCGATGAGCACCACCGTGAGGCCGCTGTCGCGGATCTGGCGGATGAGCGTGATGAGCGCCTGCTTCTCGGCTGGGTTGAAGCCGGCGGCCGGCTCATCGAGCAGCAGCACCTTGGGCTGGGTGGCGATGGCCCGGGCGATCTCCAGGCGGCGCTGGTCGCCGTAGGGGAGGTTGCGGGCCAGCTCCCCGGCGCGGGAGGCGATGCCCACGAACTCGAGGAGCCGCCGCGCCTCCGCCTTGCCGAGGCGCTCCTCCCGGAAGTACTTCGGGGTGCTGAGCAGGGCGCCGGGCACGCTGATGGTGTGCCGGGCATCGGCGCC
>JBKJSO010000242.1:0-3381 GCA_046595835.1 Acidimicrobiales bacterium
AACGTGGTGGCGGGCGTGCTCGTCCTCTGTGCCGTGGGCGTCGTCGTGGCGGGGGTGGCCTCGGCCGCCCGCGGCGAGCGGATCATCGAACACCACCAGGAGGAGCCCGGCCACGAGGGCCTCCAACCCCACATCGCCCCTGGCACCAACCAGGCCACCACCACCACGGTGGCGGAGGCGGGCTGATGCCGTCCCTTCCTGCCCCGGCTTCCCGAGGAGCACGCATGTTCCGCCGCTACCGCCTCGCTCTCGTGGTGCCGCTGGTGCTCGCGCTGTCCTCCTGCGCTAGCAAGGCCCCGCTCACCACCCTTGAGCCGAAGGGCTCCAAGGCCCGCGCCATCGACAACCTCGTCAACCCGGTGTTCCTCATCGCCGGCGTGGTCTTCGTGCTCGTGCAGGGCGGGGTGCTGTTCCTGGCCTGGCGCTTCCGCCAGCGCAAGGATGACGACGGCAGCCTGCCCGCGCAGACCCACGGCAACTTCAAGCTGGAGATCGGCTGGACGATCCTGCCGGCCCTGCTGCTCGCCGGCGTCGGCGGTGCCTCGGTGATCACCCTGCTCGACCTCGAGCACCACCCCAAGGACGCGCAGGAGATCACGGTCGTCGGCCAGCAGTGGTGGTGGGAGTACCGCTACGACGTGGACAACGACGGCAAGGCCGACATCGTCACCGCCAACGACCTCGTGATCCCGGCGGGCAAGGCGATCAGCCTCACGATCACCTCCCGTGACGTCATCCATTCCTTCTGGATCCCGGGCCTGAACGGCAAGCGCGATGCCGTCCCGGGTCGAAACGCACCCCTGCAGATGGAAGCCGATGCCCCGGGCATCTACCGCGGGCAGTGCACCGAGTTCTGCGGCCTGTCTCACGGCTACATGCGGATGCGGGTGGTGGCGCTGTCGGCCAACGACTACGCCGCCTGGCAGGCCAACCAGCTCAAGGGCGCCAAGGTCCCCACGAACGCGCTGGCCAAGCAGGGCATGGACACCTTCCGCACCTCGTGCAGCGGGTGCCACATCGTGCGCGGCGCCGGCGGCAACGAGGACCTCTACAAGGGCACCGCCCAGGTCTCCGGCGCGGCGCCCAACCTCACCCACTTCGCCAGCCGAGGCATCTTCGCCGGTGGCGTCTACGACATCTGGGTCGACCAGAACGGCGACCGCGAGATCGACACGACCGAGCGGGGCAAGCGGTTCAACGTGGCCGACATCGAGGCGTGGCTCCGCAACCCGCCCGGGCGCAAGCCGATGTACCCGCAGGGGAGCCGCGGCATGCCGAACCTCAACCTGACCGATGAGCAGATCAAGTCGCTCGTCGCCTACCTCGAGACGCTGGAGTAGCGCAGTCATGGCCATCGTCGAGCGACCTTCTGATGTGCTGGCGCTGCCGCCCGGCAGCGTGATCGGCCACGCACCCCTCGGGGTGTTCACCCGGCCCCGTGCGAAGACGGGCTGGCGGGCCTGGGTGAGCACCGTCGACCACAAGAAGATCGGTGTGATGTACGGCGCCTCGGCGCTGTTCTTCCTGCTGATCGGCGGTGTCGAGGCGCTGGCCATCCGAGCCCAGCTGGCGGCGCCCGGCCAGAAGCTGCTCTCCGCCGACCTCTACAACCAGGTCTTCACGATGCACGGCATCACGATGATCTTCCTCGTCGTCATGCCGATGGGCGCGGCGTTCATGAACTACCTGATCCCGTTGCAGATCGGGGCGCGCGACGTCGCCTTCCCCCGCCTCAACGCGCTCAGCTTCTGGACGTTCCTCTTCGGCGGCATCTTCCTCAACACGTCGTGGTTCCTCGGCGGTGGTGCTGATGGCGGCTGGTTCGCCTACGCCCCCAACACGGGCGTGATCTTCTCGCCGAGCCACGGCATGGACTTCTACGCCCTCGGTCTGCAGATCACCGGCATCGCCTCCCTCGTGGGTGGCATCAACCTGGTGGTCACCTGCCTCAACATGCGGGCGCCGGGCATGACGCTCATGAAGATGCCGGTGTTCACCTGGATGAGCCTCGTCACGCAGGTACTGCTGGTGTTCGCCGTGCCGGTGATCTCCGTGGCGCTGTTCCTGCTCACCTTCGACCGGCTCTTCGGCGCCAACTTCTTCAACGTGTCCCAAGGTGCCGACCCCTTGCTCTGGGAGCACCTGTTCTGGATCTTCGGACATCCGGAGGTCTACATCCTGGTCCTGCCGGCCTTCGGGATCGTGTCGGAGATCATCCCGGTGTTCTCCCGCAAGCCGATCTTCGGCTACCCGTTCATGGTGTTCTCGGGCATCGCCATCGGGTTCATGGGCTGGGGCGTGTGGGCGCACCACATGTTCGCCTCGGGCCTCGGGCCGATCTCGGTGGCCGCCTTCTCCGTGTCGACGATGTTCATCGCGGTGCCCACGGGCGTGAAGATCCTCAACTGGATGGCCACGATGTGGGGCGGCAAGCTCTCGTTCCCCACACCGATGCTGTTCTCCATCGGTCTGATCGCCATGTTCACCATCGGGGGGCTCTCCGGCGTCACCCACGCGGTGGCCCCGGCCGACACCCAGCAGACCGACACGTACTACATCGTCGCCCACTTCCACTACGTGATCTTCGGCGGCGCGCTGTTCGGGTTCCTCGGTGGCTTCTACTTCTGGTGGCCCAAGGTCTTCGGCTACATGCTGAACGACAAGATCGGCAAGCTGCACTTCTGGCTCACCCTCGTGGGCTTCAACCTCACCTTCGGCCCGATGCACATCCTCGGCCTGCAGGGCATGAGCCGCCGCATCCAGACCTACCGCGCTGGCTACGGGTTCGAGTTCTGGAACATGGTGTCCACGATCGGGGCCTTCATCATCTTCATCGCCTTCGTGGTGTTCGCCTTCAACATCGTGCACTCGAAGCGGCAGGCCGCGTTCCTGCCGGCCCCCGGGCCCGACCCCTGGGACGCCCGGAGCCTCGAGTGGAGCATCCCGTCGCCGGTCCCAGAGCACAACTTCGACGACCCGCCCGTCGTCACCCAGCTCGACGACTTCTGGCATCGCAAGTACTCCGAAGACGAGCAGGGTCGTCTCGTGCAGATGGCCTCCGCCGAGGAGGTCGCCATGCCCGGCGACGGCTCCCGCGCCCACCTCCCGGCGCCGTCGTACTTCCCACTGGTCCTGGCCGCCGGACTGCCTCTCATCGCTTACGGCCTCATCTTCAACCTCGCCATCTCGGCAGTGGGCGGCGCTCTGGCGCTGGCCGGCTTCGTCGGTTGGGCGCTCGAGCCCGCGGACGACCCTGACCTTCCGCCGCACGGCCACGACGACCACGAAGCCGACGATGGCGACGACGACAACGGCGGCGCTGAGGCTGTCGCAGAGGAGGTGACCGTCGGTGACTGACACTGCTGTTGACGCACCCGCATC
>JBKJSO010000262.1:0-5412 GCA_046595835.1 Acidimicrobiales bacterium
CGCCTCGTTCTTCGCCGCCCAGCAGCGAGCCATGAAGTCGGCCACCGACAACGCTGAGGACCTCATCACGAAGCTGAGCCGAGTGATGAACCGCGCCCGCCAGGACAGCATCACCACGGAGATCATGGAGATCGTCAGCGGGGCCGAGGCGCTTCGATCCGGCCAGGCCGGCGGCTCGGACTTATTAGCCGACAACGCCTTGCGGGTCGCCGACGTCGTCGGTCAACACGATCCCACCCACAGCCATTCCCATGGCAACGACCATCGCCACGTCTGAACCGGAGAAGAGTCATGACCGTGACCACTGAGTCGCATCCCGAGGCCCAGCCCACCCTGAAGGACGGCCGCGTCGTCGCCATCGCCGGACCGGTGATCGACGTCGAGTTCCCGCCCGATGCCGTGCCCGGCATCAACATGGCGCTGTCGTTCGAGATCACGATCGACGGCACGCCCCAAGAGGTGCGCGCCGAGGTGGCCCAGCAGATCGGCGACGCCCGGGTGCGCGCCATCTGTCTGCGTCCCACCGACGGCCTCATCCGCGGTACCGCGGTGAAGAACACCGGCAAGGGCATGCAGATGCCTGTGGGCGATGCGGTGCTCGGTCACGTCGTCAACGTGATCGGCCAGCCCCTCGACGTGGCAGAGCTCGACGCCAGCAAGATCGAGGACCACTGGGACATCCACCGCCACGCCCCCGACTTCGACACGCTCGAGCCGCAGAAGATCGTGTTCCCGACGGGCATCAAGGTCATCGACCTGCTCACGCCGTACCTGCAGGGCGGCAAGATCGGCCTGTTCGGCGGCGCGGGCGTGGGCAAGACCGTGCTCATCACCGAGATGATCAACCGGGTGGCCAGCCAGTTCGGCGGCGTGTCCGTGTTCGCCGGTGTCGGGGAGCGCACCCGTGAAGGCACCGACCTCTTCCTCGAGATGGGCGAGACGATCATGGGTGACGGCGTCACCCGCGTGCTCGACAAGGCCGCCCTCGTGTTCGGCCAGATGGACGAGCCGCCGGGCGTGCGCCTGCGCGTGGCCCTGGCCGCGCTCACGATCGCGGAGTACTTCCGCGACGTGAAGAACCAGGACGTGCTGCTCTTCGTCGACAACATCTTCCGGTTCGTGCAGGCCGGCTCCGAGGTGTCCACCCTCCTCGGCCGGATGCCCTCCGCGGTGGGCTACCAGCCCACCCTCGCCGACGAGATGGGCGAGCTGCAGGAGCGCATCACCTCCACCCGAGGCCGCTCCATCACCTCGCTGCAGGCCGTGTACGTGCCCGCCGACGACTACACCGACCCGGCGCCGTTCACCACCTTCACCCACCTCGACGCCACCACCGAGCTCTCCCGTGACATCGCGGCGCTCGGCATCTATCCCGCCGTGGATCCGCTGGCGTCGTCGTCCACGATCCTCGCCCCCGAGGTGGTCGGTGAGCACCACTACCGGGTGGCGCGCCGTGTGCAGGAGATCCTTCAGCGCTACAAGGAGCTGCAGGACATCATCGCCATCCTCGGCCTCGACGAGCTCTCCGAGGAGGACCGCATCACGGTGGCTCGTGCCCGCAAGATCCAGCGGTTCCTGTCCCAGCCCATGTTCGTGGCCAAGGCCTTCACTGGCCTCGACGGCGTGTTCACGCCCGTCGAGGAGACGGTCGACTCGTTCTCGCAGCTCGTCAACGGCGACCTCGACGACCTCCCGGAGCAGGCCTTCCTCAACGTGGGCGGCGCCGACTCCGCTCGGGCCAAGGCTGCCGAGCTCTTGAAGTGAGCGTCGAGCTCGCACCGGGGCGTCTCGCCCGAGCAGGTTCGGCGGCCGTGGGCGGGCCGCCGGGCGTCCCCCCGAAGGGCTGTGCCTCATGACGCTGCATGTGGAAGTCGTCTCGCCAGAGCGGATCCTCTGGACGGGTGAGGCCGACATGGTGACAGCGCGCACGGTGGGTGGCGGCGACATCGCCTTCCTCACCGGGCACGCCCCCTTCGTTGGCGCGCTCGACATCGGCAAGGTCATGATCCGTCCGGCCGACGGTGCCGACGAGTTGGTCGCCGTGCACGGTGGCTTCGTCGAGGTCAGCAAGAACCGCGTGACGATCCTGTCCGACGTGGCCGAGGTGGCCAGCCAGATCGACATCGCCCGGGCCCAGGCCGCCGCGGAGCGGGCCGAAGCCGCCCTGCGGGCCGAGACCGACGTCGAAGCTGAGGCCGCGCTGCGCCGCGCCCATGTGCGCATCGCGGTCGCGGGCGGCCAGCCGGCCGCCACCAGCGGGCACTGAGCACCACGGTTCCCGGCCCAGCCACCGCCCGCTAGCCTCGATCGGTGGCTCGGCAGCGGTTGGGAGTGGTCCTGCTCATCCCCCAACCTCTCGCCACCCAGATCGATGGCGTTCGGCGTGCCTTGGGCGACGGCGCCCTCGGCCGGATCCCGCCGCACGTCACGCTCGTGCCTCCCGTCAACGTCGCCGATCGTGACCTGTCGGCCGCCTTCGCAGTGGTGCGACGGGCCGCCGCTGCCGCACCGGCACTCGAGCTGCGGGTGGGTCCGGCTGCCACGTTCCAGCCGGTCAACCCAGTGGCCTACCTGGGCGTGCACGGTGCCGAGGCGCAGATGGAGGCCCTCGCGGCGCTGCGGGCGGGATGCCTGGCTGGGCCGCTCGATCGCCCTCAGGACCACGAGTTCGTGCCCCACGTGACGATCGCCGACGAGCTGGTTCCCCGTCGCCTCGATCAGGTCGGTGCCGTGCTCACCGACTTCACGGCCGATGTCACGATCGACCGCGTCCACGTGCTGGCCGAGCAGCACGGGCGGGTGTGGGTGCCGATCGCCGACATGCCTCTTGGCGTGCAGCCCGGTGTCGTGGGGCGGGGGAGCCTGCCGCTCGAGGTGTCGGTGAGCGGGCGCCCCGACCTCGAGGCCGCCGCGCTGCTCGCCATCGACGGCGATGTGCCCGGCCTCCCGTTCGCACTGACGGCCCGACGCGAGGGCTCGGTGGTGGCCGCCGCGTGGGGATGGACCGCGGGCGCCCACCTCGAGGTCGCCGATCTCGTGGTGGCCGCCGCCCACCGGAGCCAAGGGGTGGGCCGTCATCTGCTGGCTGCTGTCGAGGCGCTTGGCCACAGCCGGGAGTGCGCCCGCGCCAGCACCGTCGCTCCGGTGGCCGGGGCACCGGCTGCGCTGCTGCGGGGCTGCGGCTGGGTGCTCGTGCCGGCGGCGACCGAGGACGCCCCCGCTGAGCCAGCCGGGGCCCGTCCGGCTTCACCCGCCGAGAAGGTGGCGGCGCTCGGGGAACGTCGCCGCTGGGAGCGCGCCCTCCACACTGGCGCCGCGTGAGCGGGCCCGAGATCAACACCCTGCGACCGGCCCCGAGCCGGACCGCCAACGGTCCGACTCGCAGTTGGCGGCAGCGTGGTCGAACCGTGGTCCTGGGGTGCGTGCTCGCCTACCTTCCGTTCACCCTGCTCGGCTACGGCACCGACATCGACGTCGCCAACGTGCTGCGGGCTGGCGGAGGGTGGATGCGAGACGGCAGCTACGACATCTCGCGCCGTCCGGGCTCGGTCGTCCACGAGGTCGGCACGGCGCTGCTCGAGCGAGTCGGGGGCTCGGTGGCCGTCAACCTGGCCGGCGTGGCCCTGGCCGCGCTGGCTCTGTGGAGCATCCACTGGCTGGCTCGGGATGACGACGACCGGTGGCCGGGGTGGACCACCCTGCTCCTCGCCGCCAACCCGTGGTTCTGGTTGGCCGCTACCTCGCTGGGCGACTTCGTGTGGGCGCTCGCCCTGGCGTTGGCCGGCGCTGTCGCGGCCCGACGGGAGCGACGCGTCCTGGCTGGTGTGCTGTTCGGCCTGGCGATCGGCTGCCGAATGTCGACGGTTCTCCTGGCCCTCGGCTGGCTGCTGGCGGAGCGACTCGGTGAGCGGTTCCATCGCCCGAGGTGGCGGTCGACGATCGTCACCGCGGCGGTGCTGGGGGTCGTCGGCGTCGTCACCTTCATCCCCGCCTGGGTCGACGCCGGCCGGTCGCTCGACTTCCTCGGCCACCAGCCGGGCTTCCCCGGGTGGCGGCTCAACCTCGGTCGCTGGGCGGTCAAGAACGCCGCCGTGATCGGCGCGCCGGCAGGCATCGTCCTGTTGGTCGGCGTGCGCCGCGGCTTCGGCGCGCTCGCTCGGTGGCGAGCGTCGGTGGCCGTTCGCTTCGCGGTGATCGTGATCCTGACCGGCGAGCTGCTGTTCCTGCGCTTCCCCTGGAAGCCGGTCCACCTCCTGCCAGTGGTGGCCGGGGTGGCGTTGCTGGTCGGGGCGTCGCCCGCCGTGAAGCAGCGTTGGCTCGTGGCCCTGGTTGCGGCGCAGCTCGTCGGCGGGTTGGTGGGCACGACGATCGGCGAACCCGACGTGCCGCACCATGCCGAGAGCGGGAAGCTCGTGGTTCGCCTCAGCGAGGGGCCGCTGCTGAACGACGTGCGGTGCCGCCTCGACGACCGGCGCGCCGGTCCGTGGCCCGACCCGGTTGACCCGGCCCAGTACCCGGCGGCCAGCCGGCGGGCCGCCATCCTGTTCGACTGCCAGAGCCAGACCTGGAAGGTCGTGCCCTGACTCTGATGGGCTGAAAGACACCGAGAGGGCATTGCTGAGTGCCCGGCTTGTGGCTAACGTCCGGTTCGTGCCGACGTGGGGGGTCACGGCAGCGTGGGTGGTGGTGGCGCTCAACACGGTCGCGTGCGGTGGCTCGGCCCCCGACGCGACGAGCACCACGGCCGTGCATCGCACGACCACCACCACCGTCACCACTGCGTCGCTGCGACCCGCCAGCACCACCACCACCGCCTACGCCCCGAGCGCCATCGAGGGCCAGGTCGAAGCGGCCTATCTGAAGAGCTGGGACGTCTACGCCGACGCCGTCTACAACCTCAAGCTCGACGAAGCAGCCCTAGCCGAGGTCTACGCGGATGCGCACCTGCAGACAAAGCGCGACGAGATCAACGGTCGCATTGCCGAGCGTCGCGCGTCATGGGTGCGAATCGAGCACAAGTACACGATCCAGATCGTCGACGCGACAACAGCGATCGTCATCGACCAACTGATCAACCATCAGGTGCTGATTGATCCCATAACCAAGGTGCCAGCCGAGCCCGATCCAAACGAGAAGCTGACGCATGCAACCACGCTGAAGCTCGTAGACCGATCCTGGCGGGTCACGCGAAAGGAGCGCCTCAGATGAGATTCCGTGGCGTGGCCATCTTGATATGCCTGGTCGCTTGCCTCCCGGCGAGTCGAGCCCTTGCGGACGGCGAGAACCTCGACGGATCAGCGGAGACGGTCGACAATGCGGTGCGGGTGACGGTGGTGCTCGCGGGCGGGACGTACTCGGTGGATGCGGTCCACGGCTCGGGCACTGCGCAGCAGGGGTGCCGCTGGACGCTGC
>JBKJSO010000288.1:0-3451 GCA_046595835.1 Acidimicrobiales bacterium
GCGGCCTTGGAGCCTGTGTGGCGGGGGGCCAGCTGGCTGCCCACCCTCGCTGAGATCCGGGATCCTGAGGAGTGGCTCGATCGGGTCCGCCTCTCCGACGAGCTCGTGGGCTGAACCAGGCGGCGGCCGGTCTTCCGCCTGCGCGCCGGGTGTGGTCACTAGTCTCAACCTGACATGGCCACGGTGCTGATCGTCGACGACGAGCCAGACATCCTCCTGTTCGTGCGCGTCAACATGGAGATGGAGGGCCACCAGGTCTTCACGGCCTCTGACGGCGAGGGTGCCCTCGAGGCGGTGCGAGTGCACCAGCCCGATGTGGTCTTGCTCGACGTGATGATGCCCAAGCTCGACGGCTGGCACGTGCTCGAACAGCTCAAAGCCGACGACGACCTCCTCGTGCGCACCATCCCCGTGGTGATGCTCACGGCGCTCGGCAGCGACTACGACCAGGTGCGTGGCGGCATCGAGGGTGCCGTGCAGTACCTCGCCAAGCCGGTCACCCCCGACGTGCTGCTGGCCGCCGTGCAAATCGCGCTCGAGGGCGACCCGGAGCCGGTGCAACGCAAGGCTGCGCAGCAGCGGGCCCTCGAGCGGCTGGCGCGGATCGAGGCCGGCGGAGGTGGCGTGGCGCCAGGCCCGGGCGCGCCCCGCCCGCGGCTCGGTGCGCTCGAACGCATCCGCGAGGCGGCCCCGCCTGTCGTCCCCCCGGCGCCTCGGGTGCCCTTGGCGGAGAACGCCATCACCGTCAAGCAGCGGGTCCTGCTGCGGGCGCTGCAGGAGACCGACTCCGTGAGCGATGCCGCCACGCTGCTGGGCATGAGCCGCTCGAACATCTACGCGAGCCTGCGTCGCGTCGGGCGCAAGCTCGAGGTCAGCGACGTGTCCGACCTGCTGCAACGCCTGCGTTCAGGCGATCTGGACGCCGTCCTCGACGGCTGATCCTCGGTGACGATGGGGACTCGCCGCGAGCATGCC
This sequence comes from Acidimicrobiales bacterium, assembly GCA_046595835.1. Lineage (GTDB taxonomy): Bacteria > Actinomycetota > Acidimicrobiia > Acidimicrobiales > VFJN01 > VFJN01. The sequence goes on from JBKJSO010000288.1 coordinate 976, forward strand.
CGAGCCGCGGAGCATGGACGCGGCGACGGAGCCCGACGCCTTGGCGAGGAGGGGATGGTCAGCGCCCTGGTGCGGCGCTGCGTGTTTCCGCCTGCCGACGGACCTGTGTGCTGTGCGGTGTCCGGGGGCACCGATTCGCTGGCGCTGCTCGTGCTGGCCGTCGAAGCGGGGCACGAGGTCACCGCCATCCACGTCGATCACGGCCTGCGTCGGGGCTCGCAGGGCGAGGCGCGCCTCGTGGCCGCGGCTGCGGAGCGCTTCGGGGCGCGCTTCATCGCCGAGCGAGTCTCGGTCGCGCCCGGCCCGAACCTCGAGGCGCGCGCCCGTGCGGCGCGCTACGCCGTGCTCCCACCCGGTGTGCTCACGGGCCACACCGCCGATGATCAGGCCGAGACCGTCCTCCTCAACCTGGTCCGCGGCGCCGGGCTTGACGGGCTCACCGGCTTCGCGCCGGAGCGACGGCCCCTCCGATGGCTGCGTCGACGCGACACGCGGGCCGTGTGCGAGGCGGTGGGGCTCGATGTGTTCGAGGACCCGAGCAACGACGATCCGGCCGTGCGCCGGAACCGCGTGCGCCACGAGCTGCTCCCGCTGCTCGACGACATCGCCGAGCGCGACGTGGCCGGAGTGCTCGCCCGCCAGGCCGACCTGCTCGCGGCCGACGCCGCGCTGCTGGAGGAGCTCTCGGCGTCTCTCGATCCCACCGATGCCCGGGCACTGGCCGGGGCGCCGGCTCCGCTCGCCCGCCGCGCTGTGCGGCGATGGCTGCGCGCCGGCCCCGAACAGCACCCTCCGGACGCGGCCACCGTCGAGCGCGTCCTGCGGGTGGCACGCGGCGAGGTGCGAGCCTGCGACGTCGGCGGTGGCCGCTCGGTGCGGCGAGGATCGGGGCGCCTGCGCATCGAGGGCTGACGGCGGGCCGGCCCAGGCCGGCGAGCGGTGTGCCCGGACGGGCCGGCTCCGATACGTTGCACCCATGGCGTCCGAGCCCGGTCATGCGCATCTGATCGACAGCGCTGACCTCGGGGAGATCGTGGTCGACGCGGTCACGCTGCAAGCGCGGGTGGCCGAGCTGGGCGCGGAGATCACGGCCGACTACCAGGGCCGAGCACCGCTCTTGATCGGCGTCCTCAAGGGGGCGGCGATGTTCATGAGCGACCTGGCCCGTCAGATCGCGCTGCCGCTCGAGATCGACTTCATGGCGGTGTCGTCCTACGGCAACGCCACCAGAACGTCTGGCGTCGTGCGCATCGTGAAGGACCTCGACATCGACCTCACCGGGCGCGAGGTGATCATCGTCGAGGACATCGTGGACTCGGGGCTCACCCTCTCGTACCTGCGCCGCACCCTCGCGGCGCGCGGCGCAGCCAGCCTTGAGGTGTGCGCCCTTCTCGTGCGCGAGGGCCTCCAGAAGACTGATGAGGACCTTCGCTACGTCGGGTTCCGGATCCCCCCGAAGTTCGTGATCGGGTACGGCCTCGACTTTGCCGAGAAGTACCGGAACCTCCCCTACGTGTGCGTGTTCGAGGGCGAGGCGTAGCCAGCCCGATCATCGGGCGGGCCGTGATGTGTCGCCAGCCGGAGGGCGGCCGGTAGCCTTCTGCACATCGTGAAGCGCCCCTCCCGCACCACCTTCGCCTACCTCCTGTTGGCCGCCGTGGCCCTGCTCGTCGCGTCGCAGTGGCTGCGCCAGGGCGACAAGCCCACGGAGCTCACCCTCACGCAGTTCCGCGCCAAGGTGTCGGGCGACGCCATCGCCAAGGCCACGATCAAGGATCGCTCCAACGAGATCACCGGCAAGCTGGTGACCGGCGAGAAGTTCAAGGTGGCCTACCCCAAGGAGTTCGCCGACGAGCTCGCCACCGAGATCGGGCGAGCCAAGCCGCCGATCTCGCTCACGGTCGACCAGCAGGAGGACTCGATCTGGGTCACGCTCCTCTTCAGCCTCCTACCCTTCGTGCTGCTCATCGGCGCGTTCTTCTTCGTCATGAACTCGATGCAGGGCGCCGGCAGCCGGGTGATGCAGTTCGGCAAGGCCAAGGCCCGCCAGGTGTCGAAGGACGAGCCGAAGGTCACCTTCGCCGACGTGGCCGGATGCGAGGAGGCCGTCGAGGAGCTCCAGGAGATCAAGGACTTCCTCCAGAACCCGGCTCGCTTCCAGGCCATCGGCGCCAAGATCCCCAAGGGCGTGCTGCTCTACGGGCCGCCGGGCACCGGTAAGACGCTGCTCGCCCGGGCGGTGGCCGGCGAGGCCGGCGTGCCGTTCTTCTCGATCTCGGGGTCCGACTTCGTCGAGATGTTCGTGGGTGTCGGCGCCAGCCGTGTCCGCGACCTGTTCGATCAGGCCAAGCGCAACTCCCCGTGCATCGTCTTCGTCGACGAGATCGATGCCGTCGGTCGCCACCGCGGTGCCGGCCTCGGCGGCGGACACGACGAGCGCGAGCAGACGCTCAACCAGATGCTCGTGGAGATGGAC
>JBKJSO010000427.1:0-4803 GCA_046595835.1 Acidimicrobiales bacterium
CCCCGTTGGCCACGATGCAGAAGCTCACGAACCCGATCCACGACACGGCCAGCGCGGGGATGAAGGCGGTGAGCAGCTTGGCGAAGGACAGGTTGCGCTCGGAGATGGGGAGGTGCAGCAGCGACTCGAGCGTCTTGCGCTCCTTTTCGCCTGCGAAGGCGTCAGCGGCCAGCACGGCCGACACCATGAGCGGCACGATGAGGAACAGCGGCGCCAGCAGGTAGCCGTTTACGAGCACGATGAGCTGCTCGCGGACCGGCAGCTGCAGGATCGGACGGGCCATGTCGCCGGGCATGCCGTTGAGGATGCGCCCCACGTCGGGGTTGTCGGCGGCCCGGGCCGCCAGCCCCACCATGAGCGGCAGCACGATCATGAGCAGCGCCGGCACGGCGATCATCGGGATCACCACAGCCTTGGAGCGGCGCACTGCGATGAGGTCCTTGGCGATGATGGCTCGGATCACGGGCCAGCTGCGGGCCGGCTTGCTCGGGGCTGATGTGGGCCCGGAGGCGACCGCCTCCGACCCAGCGGCCGGCGTGGTGAGGGTGGTCACGCGGCGCCTCCTACGGCCCCGCTCAGCAGCGCGGCGGTAGACGGGGCGCCGTCGCGACCCTCGTCGCGCGCGATGCGGGCCTCGACGGCGAAGTACACGTCCTCGAGCGACGGCGGCCGGGCCGACGCGCCGTACACCGGCACGCCTCGCTCGACGAGAAGGCGCACCACGACCGGCACGTCGTCGCGCCGCTGGATGCGCACCAGAGCGCCGCTGGGGATGGGCGCCACGCGGGCCACGAACGGGAGCTGCTCGAGCGCAGCGCTCGTCGTCGCATCGATGGGCGCGCCGAGGTCGATCTCGGCATCGATGCCGTCCCACATCTCTGCCGCGATGTCTTCCGGACGTCCGAAGGCGTGGAGCACGCCCTTGTGCAGCACGGCCATGCGGTCGGCCAGGCGACCGGCCTCACCGAGGAAGTGCGTGCAGAGCACGATCGTTCGCCCGTGCTCGGTGGCCAACGAGCCGATGAGATCGATGACGTCGCGCGTCGCCGCGGGGTCGAGCCCCGAGGTGGGCTCGTCAAGGAACAGCACCTGGGGATCGTGGAGGAGGGCCCTGGCGAGGGCCAGGCGCTTGCGCTGACCTGTGGAGGTGCCCTGCACCGTCACATCGGCGCGGTCGGCCATGCCGAAGCGCTCGAGCAGGTCCATCGTGCGGCGGGCTGCCCAGGTGCGGTCGAGCCCGCGCATGCGGGCGGTGAGCTCGAGGTTCTCGCGTGCCGTCAGCCGCTCGTCGAGACCGGCGTGCTCCGTGAGCACCCCGGTGATCCGACGCACGGCGTTGCCGTCGACCGCGGGGTCGATGCCCAGCACCGAGGCCCGCCCGCGATCGGGGGACAGGATCCCGTTGAGGAGGCGCACCGTGGTGGTCTTCCCGGCACCGTTGGGGCCGAGGAGGGCGAGCACCTCACCCGGCTGCACCGACAGGTTGAGCCCGTCGAGGGCCACGCCGCTTGGGAACGACCGCGTGAGGTCGTGGGTCTCGATCGCGGCGGTCACTGGAACAGTCTGGCTGCTGGTACCGCGATCTCACCCGCGCTCGAGGGAGCGCAGTGGGTCGAGCATGGCGGTGACGCGCTCGGTGGTGGGATGCGGTTGGGGCGGAGGGGGCGGCGGCGGAGGGGGTGGCGCGGTGGTCGTCGTGGTGGGGGCGGCCGCACGCGGCGGGGCGGCGGCCCGAGGCTTCGAGGTCGTGGGCGTGGTGGGCTTGGGCGCCGGCGGGGGTGCCGACGCGCCCCTGGCCATGAAGTTGTGCGTGGTCCACATGCGACCGTCAGGCGTCATCACCACGCCGACACCCACATAGTTCCAATCCGGATCGACGAGGTTCTTGTAGTGGGCGGGGCTGTTGATGAACGCCTGCATCAGGCCGTCGACGTCGTAGCCCACGCCGACGTTCTCGCCGAGCTTGGTCCAGTCCCCGCTCACCTGGGACGCCAGGTTCGGGTTGTGGGAGATCTGGCCGTTGGCCACCATCTTCTCGGTCCAGTTCCGGGCCACACCCGTGAGCTCGCCCGACACCTGCAGCTGACGCAGGCCCTTGGATGCCCGCAGGCTGTTGATCCGGCTCACGAACTGCGACTCGAACTCCGGCGACGGCGAGGCGGCGGTGGCTGTCGCGGCGCCGGACTGTGAGGAGGTGGGCTGCGCCATCGCGGTCGGCGCGACCGTCCCGATGGCCACGAGTACGGCGGCGGTCAGGGCGGGGAGCCATCTACGGAGCAGGCGCGAGCGGGTGGAGCAGGAAGCCATCTCCTTGGTTGTCGGGTCGAATGGCCCATTCCTTGAGGACCGGCGCCGGTGCGGCGTCGGGAGCCCCCCTGTGCTGGACTACCGCCCGATGAACCTCGCCTCGATCATCGATGGCCACCCGGACGACGCCGTCGCGGTGATCTCGCGCGGGAAGCCCACCACCTACGGCACGCTGCGCCAGCAGGTCGCCGGCCTGCGGGGCGGTCTGGTGGGGCTAGGGCTCGAGCCCGGCGATCGGGTGGGGATCGTGGCCGCCAACAACTGGTACTTCGTCGTGTCCTACCTGGCCGTGCTGGGCGCCGGGTGCGTGGCCGTGCCGCTCAACCCCACCAGCCCGGTGCCCGAGCTCCAGCACCAGCTGGCCGTCATCGGCGCCCGGGCCGTGATCAGCGGGCCCTCCGCCAAGGCCACGGTTGGCGGGCTCGACCACTCAACGCTGCCCGACCTCGAGCACGTCATCTCCAGCACCGTCGATGCGGTCCCCGGCGCGCTCGTTCTCGACGATCTGGTCGGCACGGCACCTTCCCCGCTCGTCGATCGGGCCGCTGACGACCTTGCGGTCCTGGTCTTCACGAGCGGCACTGCCGGGTCGCCCAAGGCGGCGATGCTCACCCACGGGAACCTGCTCGCCAACCTCGAGCAGTGCCAAGCGCTGCCCGGCCGCTCGCAAGGCCCCGACGACGTGGTCCTCGGCGTGCTGCCGCTCTTCCACATCTTCGGCCTCAACGTGGTGCTCGGGCTCTCCTTCGTAGCCGGTGCATCGGTGCTGCTCATCGAGCGCTTCGACCCGCAGTCCGCCCTTGACGCGATCACCAACCACGGCGTCACGGTGGCGAGCGGTGCGCCCACGATGTGGGCGGCGTGGGCGTCGCTCCCGGGCACGCGCCCCGCCGCGCTGGCGAGCCTCCGCCTGGCCACGTCCGGTGCCGCCAAGCTCGACCTGCAGGTGCAGCGCGCCATCAAGGACCGCTTCGGGATCGAGATCATGGAGGGCTACGGCCTCACCGAGGCATCGCCCGTCGTCACCTCCGGCACCGGGCTCTCGGCCCCCGAGGGCAGCATCGGTGTACCGCTCCCCGGGCTACGGGTGCGCCTCGTCGATGCGGACGGGCAGGACGCGCTCGTCGGTGATCCCGGCGAGCTCTGGGTGTCGGGTCCCAACGTGTTCGCCGGCTACTGGGAAGACCCCGAGGCCAGCCGTCACGCCGTGGATGCTGAGGGCTGGTTGCACACGGGGGATGTGGCGGTGGTCGACGACGACGGCTTCCTTTTCCTGGTCGACCGCGTCAAGGATCTCATCATCGTGTCGGGCTTCAACGTGTACCCCGCCGAGGTGGAGGAGGTCATCGCCTCGCACCCAGCCGTCGAGCAGGTGGCGGTGATCGGGGTGCCCCACCCCTACTCCGGCGAGGCCGTGAAGGCCTACGTCGTCGTCCGCGACGGTGTGTCGGTCGACGAAGACGACATCATCGCCCACTGCGAGGCGCGCCTGGCCCGCTACAAGTGCCCGCAGAAGGTGATGTTCGTCGACGGGATCCCTCAGAGCGCCACCGGCAAGGTCCTGCGCACCGCGCTCCGCTGACCTCTCCCGTGCTTCGGGCGTCGCTGCGCTCCCCTCTCCCGTGCTTCGGGCGTCGCTGCGCTCCTGCCTCCGCACGTGCCTCCCGGCGACCGGCAAGCCGGCTCGCCTTCGGCCTCTCCCGTGCTTCGGGCGTCGCCGATTCGTCCCCTTCAGGTTCGTGAACTCGTGAACAAGCGACGGTACACTGGGGGGCTCATGGCCCCGTCCCGCCCCCCGGCGCAGCCCCCGTCTCCCCCGGCCCGTAGCCGCCGGAAGATCCCCGAGGCCACGGTCGCCCGCTTGCCGCTCTACCTGCGCAGCCTGCTGGAGGGCCAGCACGCCGGCCTCACCACCATCTCCTCGGAGCGCCTTGCCGAGCTGGCAGGCGTGAACGCCGCCAAGGTGCGCAAGGACCTGTCGTACCTCGGCTCCTACGGCACCCGCGGGGTCGGCTACGACGTGGACTACCTCCTCTTCCAGATGAGCCGCGAGCTCGGCCTCACCCAGGACTGGCCGGTGTGCATCGTCGGCCTTGGCAACCTCGGCCAGGCGCTCGCCAACTACGTCGGCTTCGGCGATCGCGGCTTCCCGATCGTGGCGCTCTTCGACGCCGACCAGCGGGTGGTGGGCACCACCATCACTGGGATCGTCGTCTCGCACATCGACGAGCTCCCTCGCCTCGCCAGGCAGCACGGCATCGCCATCGGCATCATCGCCACGCCGGCCGCGGCGGCCCAGGAGGTGGCGGACGGGCTCGTGGCGGCGGGCGTGTCGTCGATCCTGAACTTCGCCCCCACCGTGATCGCGGTGCCCGACGACGTGTCGCTCCGCAAGGTCGACCTCGCCGTCGAGCTGCAGATCCTCAGCTTCTACCAGCAGCGCCGCACCGGCGGCCCCGGCGCCGCCCCATCGCTGCCTGAGGTCGCTGCCGCCGC
>JBKJSO010000357.1:0-3120 GCA_046595835.1 Acidimicrobiales bacterium
CTCGTCGGGCACGCCGACGAGCGCTGGGGCCAGCGGCTCGCCGCCGTCGTTCAGCCGCGCGAGGGGGCGACCCCCTCCCTCGAGGACCTCGCGACGCACTGCCGCGGGTACGTTGCCGGCTACAAGGTGCCCAAGGAGGTCCACCTGGTCGGCGAGGTGGTGCGGTCTCCGAGCGGCAAGCCCGACTACCCGTGGGCCGGCAAGGTCGCCCGCGGCGAGATCTCAACATGAATCGACGTCCGAAGCCCTGAAGGAGAACAGCACGATGCAGGTCCACGAGAAGCTCTTCATCGGTGGCGAGTGGGTCGATCCCGCCGGCACCGAGGTGATCGAGGTCATCTCACCCCACTCCGAGGAGGTCGTCGGCCGCGTGCCAGAGGGCACCACGGCCGACATCGACCGCGCCGTGGCCGTGGCCCGCAAGGCCTTCGACGAGGGTGAGTGGCCTCGCATGGCCCCCGCCGAGCGCATCGCGGCGGTGCAGCGCTTCAGCGACATCTATGCCGCGCGCATGATGGACATGGCTCAGGTGATCACCACCGAGATGGGCTCTCCCATCAGCTTCTCGCAGCTCGCCCAGTCGCCGGCGCCCTGGATGATGCTCAACAGCTTCATCAGCGAGGCGCAGGCCTACCCCTGGGAGGAGGAGCGCACGGGCATGCTCGGCACGCCTGTCATCGTGCGCAGCGAGGGGGTGGGCGTGGTGGGCGCCATCGTGCCGTGGAACGTGCCGCAGTTCGTCACCATGTCGAAGCTCGCGCCGGCCCTGCTCTCCGGCTCCACCATCGTGATCAAGCCCTCCCCGGAGACGCCGCTCGACGCCATGCTCATGGCCGAGCTGCTGAACGAGGCCGGGATCCCCAAGGGCGTGGTGAGCGTGATCCCCGCCGGCCGTGAGGTGGGCGAGCACCTGGTGCGTCACCGCGGCGTCGACAAGATCGCCTTCACGGGCTCCACGGCCGCCGGGCGCACCATCGCCTCGATCTGCGGCGAGCACCTCAAGCGCGTGAGCCTGGAGCTGGGTGGCAAGTCGGCTGCGATCATCCTCGACGACGCCGACCTGGCGGCCACGATCGAGGGGCTCAAGTTCGCCTCCCTCATGAACAACGGCCAGGCGTGCGTGGCGCAGACCCGGATCCTCGCCTCCCGGGCCAACTACGACGCGGTGGTCGACGCCCTCGGCGACATGGTGCGCGGCATGAAGGTCGGCGATCCCGACGACCCCACCACTGAGATCGGTCCACTCGTGGCCGAGCGCCAGCAAGAGCGCGTGGACAAGTACATCGCCCTCGGTCAGGAAGAAGGCGCCCGGGTGGTGGTGGGCGGCAACGGCCGCCCGGCCGGCATCGAGAAGGGCTGGTACGTGCAGCCCACGGTGTTCGCCGACGTCGACAACTCGATGCGCATCGCCCAGGAGGAGATCTTCGGGCCAGTGCTGGCCGTCATCCCCTTCGACGATGTGGACGATGCCGTGCGCATCGCCAACGACAGTGAGTTCGGCCTGGCCGGCTCGGTGTGGACAGGCGACCCGAGCGGTGTCGGCATGGACGTGGCTCGACGCGTCCGCACGGGCACCTTCGGTGTGAACCAGTACACGATGGACTTCGTCGCCCCCTTCGGCGGCTTCAAGGCGTCGGGCATCGGACGGGAGTTCGGCAAGGAAGGTCTCAAGCACTACCTCGAGCTCAAGACGATCGTCCCGTAGAGCCCGCTTCTCTGCACCCTCACCATCGCCATGCGGGGTTCCGGGTGTACAGAAGCAGGGTTCAGGTGCCGGTGAAGTTGGCCGCCCGCTTCTCGGCGAAGGCGCGGGGTCCCTCTTGGGCGTCGGCGCTCGCGTAGACCGGCCAGCCGAGCTCGAGCTCGCGCGCCAACGCGTCGGCCTCACTCAGGTTCGCCGACTCACGGAGGCTCTGGAGCACTGCCTGGACAGCGATCGGGCCGTTGGCGGCGATCTGATCGGCCAGCTCGCGGGCCTTGGTGAGCGCCGTCCCGTCGGGCACCACGTGACCGATGAGGCCCACGTCCTTTGCCTCAGAGGCGGACATCTGTCGACCCGTGAGGAGCAGCTCTGCCGCGACCGTGTACGGGATCTGGCGGCGCAGGCGCACCGTGGACCCGCCCAGCGGGAAGAGCCCTCTGCGCACCTCGGCCACGCCGAAGACGGCGCTCTTTCCGGCCACCCGGACATCCATGGCCTGGAGGATCTCCGTGCCGCCCGCGATGGCGTAGCCCTCGACGGCCGCCACCAGTGGCTTGCCGGGCAGCGCCTGGCGCAGCAATCCCTTCCAGTGCAGGTCGGGGTCGGCCGCGAAGCGGGGTGTCCACTCGTCATCGGGGTGGCCGGCCGCCATGGCCTTGAGGTCGGCTCCGGCGCAGAAGTGCCCTCCCGCGCCGGTGACGATGGCAACGCGGATCTCGGGGTTGGCGTCGATCTCAGCCCAGGCATCGGCCATCCGCACGATCATCTCGCCGGACAGCGCGTTGCGGGCGGCCGGGCGGTTCAGGGTGACGATGGCGACGTGCCCGTCGCGCTCGAAGCGCAGGTGAGGGTCCACCGGGCGATGGTAGAACCTGTTCTCGTTCACCAGGGGGGAAGGCTGTGACCGCGATCGATCACGTCGAGGTGCTCGGCCAGCGGGTGGCTCTCCCGGTGGAGGTGCGCACCGCTCGCTCGGCAGCCGCCACCTTCCTCGTACGCCATGCGGCGGCCGCTCAGCTGATGGAGGGCACCGGGCTGGAGCCGGCGCGCCTGCCCGGTGGGCGGGCGGCGTGCATCGTCGCGCTCGTGCAGTACGTCGACAACGACCTGGGTCCCTACAACGAGGTGGCCTTCAGCGTCGCCGTGGGCAGCCGCGACGGTGCTCCGGCGGGGGCCTACATCCACCAGCTCCCGGTGGACGGCGAGTTCACCTGCGCCGCCGGCCGAGTTATCTGGGGGTTCCCGAAGTGGCTGGCCGACATCGATCTCACGATCGACGATCGCCAAGCGCGCTGCCGGCTCACGGCCGACGGCGAGCTGGTCCTCGATCTCACGATCACACGACGCCACCTCCCCCTGCCCGCCAAGCCACTGGTGATGAGCGCCTACGCCCACCTCGACGGCGTGACCCGGCGCAC
>JBKJSO010000420.1:0-2828 GCA_046595835.1 Acidimicrobiales bacterium
GCCTTGGCACCACTCACCGCCAGCGGGCCGCGTCGGTCACACAGTTGGAGATCATGCCTCAGCCCGGCGAGATGCGCGGCGCCAACAACCCGTGGCCGCAGTTCGCCATGGTCTACAAGGTCACCTCCGCCCACGAAGAGGGCGGCGACCGGGTCTACGCGGTGAACACCGAGTGCTTCCTCGGCGACGACCACGGCAACGTGTCGGCCCTGCGCCTCCACGAGGTGCAGATGGTCGACGGGAAGTTCGAGAAGGTCGAGGGCAGCGACAAGGAGATCCCCACCCAGCTCGTGCTGCTGGCCATGGGCTTCCTCGGCCCGCAGAAGGACGGCCTGCTCGAGGCCCTCGGCGTGGAGCTCGACCCCCGCTCCAACGTGGCGCGCGGCGCCGACTTCGCCACCAACGTCGACGGCGTGTTCGTGGCCGGCGACATGGGCCGCGGCCAGAGCCTCATCGTGTGGGCCATCGCCGAGGGCCGCAGCGCGGCGGCGTCGGTGGACCGCTACCTGATGGGCGAGACGGCCCTTCCGAGCATCATCGCCCCGACCGACCGTCCGCTCGTCTAGCCGGCACGCGCCGCTCGGCCGGTTTCGCTCACGAGCTCACCGCGGCGCGGGTGCCGGCCTTGGGGCCCCAGAGGTCGTCGCATCGCTCGCAGACCTCTTCGGGGATGACCCCCGCCCGCATGAGCAGGCCGAAGGCGGCACAGCCGAGGCACAGCCCGAGGAAGGCCTCGAGCGAGGCCGCCACCAGCAGCAAGCTGAGCACGATCTGGGCGGCTCCGACCTGGTCGAAGCCGAAGCTCAGGGTCAGCGCCGTCGCCGAGAACGCTGCGCCGATGCCCTGCGCGAACCGCTTGGGCGGTCCGGGCACGAGGCGCGGCTCGACGCCCAGCCGCGGGGTGATCACGCGAGTGACCAGCTGACCGAGCGGGCTCAGCTTGGGCCCGGTGAGGACCCGGGCGACGAACCCGTAGGCCAGCACCGGAAGCAGCCAACGGGCGTCGAAGGCCAGGATCGTCGCGGTCATCAGGACCACGCCGGTGGCCACGAGGCGGGCGGAGATCTCGTTCACGGCGTCCGGGAACGAGAACAGCCGCTCGGGCCTGCCCGCGGGACCGGTGGTGGCGAGAGCTGTCGACGTTCCCAGCGGCATGCCCTGATCGTATGGTCGTAAACCTGATGAAACAACTCAGGAATTAGCGTCACCGGCGTCGCCCGACCTGCGACCCGAGGGGACTCGAAGGGCTCCACCCAGCGCTTCAGAGAGGGTTCGCCCTGCGATGTGACGGGTCGGTAGGTTTCGCACCATGCAGGACTTCGTCGATGCCATCGAGGGGAGCGCGTCCGGGGAGGACATCGCCAACATCCCGATCCCTGACCACTACCGCGGCGCCCATGTGCTGCGAAGCGAGCAGACCATGTGGGAGGGCGTCCCTTCCGAGGACAAGGATCCCCGCAAGTCGCTCCACGTGGGCGACGTGCCCACCCCGGAGCTGGCGCCGAACGAGGTCTACATCGCCAACATGGCGAGCTCGATCAACTTCAACACCGTGTGGACCTCGATCTTCGAGCCCCTCTCGACCTTCGGGTTCCTGGACCGGCTCGGCAAGGAGTCGATCTGGGGGAAGCGTCACGCCCAGGACTTCCACGTCGTCGGCTCCGACTCGTCGGGCGTGGTGCTGCGGGTCGGGTCGGCCGTGCGCAACTGGAAGCCCGGCGACCGGGTGGTGGTCCACTGCAACGATGTCGACAGCCAGGACCCGTCGGCGCACGACGACTCGATGCTCGCCGCCAACCAGCGCATCTGGGGCTTCGAGACCAACTACGGCGGCCTCGCCGACCTGAGCATCGTCAAGGCCAACCAGCTCATGCCCAAGCCCGACCACCTCACCTGGGAGGAGAGCGCCGTCAACGGATTGTGCGCGTCCACCAGCTACCGGATGCTCGTCGGCCGCCACGCCGCCCAGATGAAGCAGGGCGACTCCGTGTTCGTGTGGGGCGCCACCGGCGGCATCGGCGCCTACGCCATCCAGCTCGTGCTCAACGGCGGCGGCACGCCCGTCGGCGTGGTGTCGAGCCCGGAGCGCGTGAAGCTGCTCGAGGCCATGGGCTGCGAGGCCGTGATCGACCGCGCCGCCGAGGGCTACAAGTTCTGGGCCGACGAGCACACCCAGGACGAAGCCGAGTGGCGCCGCCTGGGCAAGAAGGTGCGCGGCCTGATCGGTGAGGACCCGAGCATCGTGTTCGAGCACCCTGGTCGCTCCACGTTCGGCGCGTCGGTGTTCATCGCCAAGCGGGGCGGCACCATCGTCACCTGCGCGGCCACCTCCGGCTTCATGCTCGAGTACGACAACCGCCACCTCTGGATGAAGCTGAAGCGGATCGTGTCGTCGCACTTCGCCAACTACCAGGAGGCGTGGGACATGAACCGCCTCATCGACCAGGGCCGCATCCAGCCCGTCATGTCCGCGGCCTACGACCTGCCCGACGTCGGCGAAGCTGCTCGCGCCGTCCACCGCAACGAGGCTGAGGGCAAGCTGGCGGTTCGCTGTCTCGCGCCCACCGCGGGCCTCGGCATCAAGGACCCGGAGAAGCGGGCCCGCATCGGCGAGGACAAGATCACCCTGTACCAGCGCCACGCCCGCGGCGAGCTCTAGGAGCCACGATGCTGCTCACCGAGATCGACCACATCGCCATCGCCGTGCGCGACCTCGAGGCGGCCATCGCCTACTACCAGGAGGCGTTCGGCGCCGAGGTGCACCACCGCGAGATCGTGGAGAGCGACGGCGTGGAGGAGGCCCTCATCAAGGTGGCCGACTCCTACAT
>JBKJSO010000163.1:0-8193 GCA_046595835.1 Acidimicrobiales bacterium
AGAAGTGGCCCTTCAGGTGCACGGCCACGACCGAGTCCCACTCCTCTTCGGTCATCGAGAACACCATGCGGTCGCGCAGGATGCCGGCGTTGTTCACGAGGATGTCGAGCCGTCCGAAGCTGTCGACGGCCTGGGCGATCATGGCCTCGGACTCGGCGAAGCTCGTGACGTCGGCGCCGTTCACGATGGCTCGCCCGCCCATGCCCTCGATCTCGGCCACCACCTCGTTCGCAGGGCCCAGGTCGGCGCCTTCCCCGGCCGGGGATGCCCCGAGGTCGTTGACGACGACCGCCGCTCCTTCCGACGCCAGCATCAACGCGTGCTCGCGCCCGATGCCGCGCCCCGCCCCGGTCACGATCGCAACCCGTCCCTCGCACAATCCGGCCACTGGTGTCTCCCTGACGAAAGCGTTTCTGACGTTCGTGTCACCTTAGGCGCCAGCCGCCCCCCACCGAACTTGCGACGACAGACACGCGCCGGGAGCGGTGAGCGTCGCAAGGTGCGGGCGGGTGGGGCGGCGCCTCTCACCGGCCGAGCCTGCGGCATGAGCAGCCCTGCTGGCGGCAACGCTGTCGCAGGCTGCGGGGTTGGAGCAGAAGCCGGCGAGGCTGCGACGTGAGGTGCCCGGTTGGCGCGGGCTGCGTCGCAGATTGCGTCGGCGCGGCGCGGACGGCACGCTCAGGCTCGGACGAGGTTGACGCCAGCTGCCGTCGCGTGCAGGTCCACCGGGCGGCCGACCCACTCGGTGGCCTCCATGGCAACGAGCAGCTCGGCGTCCTCGACGCGGCCGTAGGCGCGGGTGCCGTTGGCGAGGTCGCCGATGACGAGCCCCCACTGGGGCGCGCCGTCGCGGCCGTGGGCGACCGTGTAGGACGCGACGGTGACCGGCCCCGTGTGCACGTCGACGATCTCGACGGGCGGCGTCGAGTCGAGCGCGGCCTGCACGCGGCGCTCGTCGGGCCGCTCGAGCGGCCCCGGCGGCGGCGACGTCGAGTACACGCCGAACACGTGCTTGGTCATGTGCATGCCGACGCCGCTCACGAGCCCGAGCGAGCCCGGATCGCCGCGCAGCACATCGGCCATGGTGGCGATCGAGTGCAGGACGTAGTTGCTGCCGGCGCCGCCAGAGAACGGGAGGCCGCCCGTCACTGTCAGGCCGCGGGGATCGTTGGGAGCGAGCCCGAGGGCGTCGCAGGCGAGGTGCACCGAGCTGGCGAAGCAGCTGTAGAGATCGAGATGGGCGACGTCATCGAGGCCGGCGCCCGCGCAGCGGAGTGCCTCGGCGCCCGCCGCAGCCATCGCGGGCGACGCAGACAGATCAGCGTGCTCAGCGACGTAGACGGGGTCGGTGGCGTAGCACCAGCCCCGCAGGTAGACGCGCCGGTCCATCGGGATGCCCAGCGCGTCGGCTTTGGCATGGCTGGCGACGATGACGGTCGCGGCCATGTCGACGTCCATCACCGATACTGCTCGCTTCGTGTACGGGTAGCCGACCAGCCGGTTGGCCGGGGTGGGTGTCGCGAGCACCTCGGCGGAGAGCGCCTCGGGGAACCAGGCGTAGGGGTTGCGAGCGGCCACCTCGCTGAAGGGGGCGAGGAGCTCGCCGATCGAGCGGGCGTAGTCGGCGGGCGCGACGCCGAGCCGGGCTCGCCGGGCGATGTCGAAGATCGGGAACGTCAGCCACGCCTGGAACACCTCGTGCGCCACCTCGGCCGGGTGGAAGGGCGCCTCGAACGGGAAGGGCGCCGGGTGCTCGGCTCGATGGCTCCACGGGAGGCGCTCGCCGGCCTTCTTGGCCCGGCGCTTCGTGTCGAGCGCCTCGGCACCGGTGATGATCGCGAGGTCGAGCTCGCCGTCGAGGATGCGGGTGGCGGCGTCGTCCACCAGCACCTGCGGCGTGGTGCCACCGATGCCGGAGTACACGCGATGACCTGGTGAGATCCCGAGGGCCGCCGCGAGACAGTCGACCGGTCGGTCGTAGGGCCAGGCCATGCAGTAGACGATCTGCAGGCTCTCGGCCGCGTCGAGCACGCGCTGACCGGCGCCAGGCAGCGCATCGTCGGCCGCGTCCCGAGCAGTCGACTCCCAGAGCGCCAGCGGCTCGGGGCAGGGCCCGCCGCTGGGTCGGACCGTGCGCTGCGCCACGCCGATCACGCACGGCGTGCGTGGGTCGACGGTCATCAGCGGCGGCCGCTGCGGCCGGGCACGGCGGCGTCCCCAGTCATCTGCTCACCGGCCCGTCCAGATCGGGTCGCGCTTCTCCGCGAACGCCTTGGGTCCTTCCTTGGCGTCCTCGCTCGAGAAGACTGTGCCGGCCAGCTGGCTCTCGATCTTGTACGCCTCGCGCTGATCCACCGCCAGGCCGCGCAGCACGCTCTCCTTGGTGGCTTGCACGGCCAGCGGCGCGTTGGCGGTGATGCGAGCCGCCCACGAAAGCGCCCGGTCCTGCAGCTCGTCGGCCGGCACGATCTCGTTCAGGAGCCCGAGCTCGAGCGCCCGCACCGCGGGGAACGCCTCGGCCGTGAGGAGGAACTCCATGGCGGCGGGGTAGGCGAGCTGGCGCGGGAGACGAACGGTGGTGCCACCGCCGGCGAACAGGCCCCGCTTGGGCTCCATCACGCCGAAGGTGGCGCGTTCGGTGGCGAGACGGATGTCGATGCCCCCCAGCATCTCCATGCCGCCCGCCACGCAGGGCCCGTCGACCGCGGCGATGATCGGCTTGTAGATCTTCAGGCTGCGCAGGACAGCGTCGGTGCCGTCGCGCAATTTGCAGCCGTCGATCTCGTCCACCTCGCCGGTGGAGATCTGCTGCTGCAGCGCCGTGATCTGCGGGATGTACGTCTTGAGGTCGGCGCCCACCATGAAGTTGCCGTCCACCCCGGTGACCACGGCCACCCAGTCGTCCGGGTCGTCGCGGAAGCGGCGCCAGGCGTTGGCGAGGTCGCGGAAGCCGTGGAGGTCGAGGGCGTTGCGGGCCTCGGGTCGGTCGATCGTGATGCGGGCCACGTGCCCGCCCACCTGCTCGTAGTGGATCGCCATCGACTCGAAGGCTAGATGCCCGCCGCGACTAACGTGACATGATCGTTAGACAGAGCCAGGGGGCGCGACGCGCGTGAGCATTGCCATCGACGAGGACCACCTCGCGCTGCTGGACACCGTTCGGCGCTTCACGACGAGTCGCTGCTCGCCGAAGGTGGTGCGGGCCGCGGTCGATGCGTCGGCCGAGGAGCTGCCGTCGTTCTGGGCCGACCTCGTAGGCCTCGGCTGGCTGGGCCTCCACCTGCCCGAGTCGGTCGGAGGCGAGGGCTACGGCTTCGCTGAGCTGGCGGTGGTGCTCGAGGAGCTGGGCCGGGCGGCGGCACCAGGCCCGTTCCTGCCCACCGTGCTGGCCAGCGCCGTCATCTTTGCCGGGACCAGCGGCGGCGGCCCGGCCCGTGGCGCAGCCGACCAGGGCGCCGACGGCGCGGCGGACGCTACTGCGGGGAGCCCCCGGTCGCTGCTGCGCGACCTCGCCACCGGGCGACTGATCGGCTCCTTTGCGCTCGGCGCGCCGCTCGTCGCAACCGCCAGTGCCGACGGCGGGCTCGTGGTGTCGGGCTCCACCGGCCCGGTGCTCTGCGGTGCGCTGGCCGACGTCGTGGTCGTGCCGATCACCGTTGACGGCGCCGAGCGGTGGTGCACGATCCGGGGCGATGCCGCCTCCGTCACCGCGCTTGAGCCGCTCGATCCCACCCGCGGCCTCGCCGACCTCTCCCTCGACGGCGTAGTGGTCGCGGCGAGCGACCTGCTGGACATCGATCGATCCGGGGTGGAGATGATCGCGGCCGCGATCGTCGCCGCGGAGTGCGCCGGCGGCGCGGGATGGTGCGTCGACACGGCGGCGGAGTACGCGTCGGTGCGCAAGCAGTTCGGCCGGCCCATCGGGCAGTTCCAAGGCGTGAAGCACCGCTGCGCCGACATGCTCGTCGCCGTCGAGCAGGCGCGCAGCGCGGCATGGGACGCGGCGCTCGCCCTCGACGGCGCCGCGGGCCACGACGCCACCCCGGCCGCCGAGGTGGCACTGTCCGCCGCGGCCGCTGGCGCCATCGCCCCTGACGCGTTCGCCACTGTGGCCAAGGACTGCATCCAGGTGCTCGGCGGCATCGGGTTCACCTGGGAGCACGACGCCCACCTGTACCTGCGCCGGGCCATCGCCCTGCGTCAGCTCCTCGGCGGGCCGTCCCCGTTCCGCAGCAAGGTGGCGGCCGCCGCAGTGGCCGGCACCCGTCGGCAGCTCACGCTGGCGCTCCCCGAGGAAGCCGAGGCCATCCGGGCGGAGGTCGCTGCCACCGCCGATGCGATCGCCGCCCTCCCCAAGGAGGAGCGCCGCGCCCGTCTGGCGGAGGTCGGCTACATCGTCCCGCACTGGTCGCCGCCCTGGGGCCGCGATGCGGGCGCGGTCGAGCAGCTCGTGATCGACCAGGAGCTGCGGCGGGTGCACGTGCGCGTGCCGCACCTGCAGGTGGGCGCCTGGGCCGCCCCCACGATCGCCGCCCACGGCACGATCGAGCAGCAGGAGCGATGGGTGCGCCCGACGCTGTTGGGTGAGATCGCCTGGTGCCAGCTCTTCAGCGAGCCCGATGCTGGCTCCGACCTCGCCGCTCTCACCACCACCGGCACCCGCACCGAGGGCGGTTGGCTGCTCAACGGTCAGAAGGTGTGGACGTCGATGGCGCTGGAGGCCGACTGGGGGATCTGCCTCATCCGCACGAACCCCGCCGCCCCCAAGCACCTCGGCATCACCTACGTCATCATCGACATGCGCTCGCCGGGCCTCGACATCCGCCCGCTCAAGGAGATGACCGGGCTGGCCATGTTCAACGAGGTCTTCCTCGACGACGTGTTCGTGCCCGACGACTGCGTGATCGGCGAGGTCGACGGCGGCTGGCCGCTCGCTCGCACCACCCTCGCCAACGAGCGCGTCGCCATGGGCAGCGGCCCGTCGTTCGGCGGCGGCATCGAGGCGCTGCTCGGCCTCGTGAGCGAGCGCATCGCCTCAGGCGCGCTCGCGCTCGACTCGCTCCTCGCGGATGAGCTCGGTGCGCTCGTGGCCGAAGCTCATACGGTGGCCGTCCTCGGCCTGCGCTCCACCCAGCGCTCGCTCACCGGTGCCAAGCCCGGACCCGAGGCCAGCGTGCGCAAGCTGCTCGGCGTGGAGCACGACCAGCGCACCCAGGAGCTCGGCCTGTCGCTCCTCGGTCCTGAGGGCGCCACCACCGTCGGCGCCGCCGCGCAGTGGACCTTCGGCTTCCTCGCCAACCGCTGCCTCACCATCGCGGGCGGTACCAGCGAGATCCAGCGCAACGTGATCGCCGAGCGCCTCCTCGGCCTCCCGCGAGACCCGGAGCCATCCTCATGACCCCAACCCACCGCATCTGTGCACACGAAGCACTGCATGCCGATGCTGCGTGTGCACAGAAGCAGGGGGTGGTGGCCTCATGACCGGCCAGCCGCTCCCCGGCCAGCTGCTCCCTGACCAGCTCCGCATGATGGCGGAGGCCTACCCGGACGAGGTGGCGTGCACCGACGTCGGCACGGGCGAGGGACTCACCTTCACCACCTGGGAGCGCCGGTCGAACCAGCTGGCGCGTTGGCTGGTGGGCCAGGGCGTGGTGCGCGGCGATCGCGTCGCCATCCACGTGCCGCCCGAGGAGCCGATGACGTTCCTCATCACCTACTCAGCCGTGCACAAGGCAGGGGCGGTGGCGGTGCCGACCAGCACGCGCCTCGTGGCACGCGAGCTCGGCTACGTGCTCGGGCACGCGGGCGCGGTCGTGGCCGTCAGCGGCGCCGTCACCACGGCTGTGCTCGCCGCCGCACGCGTCGACCTCCCGGCACTGCGCACGGTCGTCACCACCGGGCCCGCCGCCGATGACGGCACCGTCGCCTGGGACGACGCCACCGATCCCGACGACAGCGCCGTCCAGGTGCCCCTCGACGGCGACGACATCGCGGACGTGATGTACACGTCGGGCACCACCGGACGGCCCAAGGGTGTCGTCGTCCGCCACCGCAACGTGGCCATGATGCCCAACGGCCTGCCCCCGTGGTCGGGGTCGGGGTGGCTGCACGCGTCGCCGATGTTCACGTTCGCCGGCATCGCGTCCACCTACAACCCGATGAAGCTCGGGATGGAGCTGCTGTACCTGCCTCGCTTCGACGTCGACACGTGGTTCGACGTGGTGGAGCAGCGCCGCCCGGGCGCCACGTTCCTCGTGCCGGCCATGGCCGAGCTCCTGATCGCCAGCCCCCGCTTCGAGGGCGCCGACCTCTCGAGCATCACGATCTGCCCCCTGGGCAGCGCTCCGGTCACGCCCGCCACCCTGCAGCGGCTGCAGGCCAAGCTGCCGAACGCCATGGTGTCGAACAGCTGGGGCATGACCGAAGCCGGGCCCGCCTTCTGCTTCATGCCCCCCGAGGAGCAGGCCACGCGCATCGGATCGGTGGGCAAGCCGATGGCGCCCACCGAGTTCCGCATCGTCGACGAAGACGGCGCGCAGCTGCCGGCCCGCGAGATCGGCGAGCTGATCGTGAGCAACCCGGGCCGTGAGCGCGAGTACTTCAACGATGCGGAGGCCACGGCCAGCACGTGGCGCGACGGCTGGCTCCACTCCGGCGACCTCGCCTACCTCGACGAGGACGGATTCCTCTACATCGTCGGCCGCCAGAAGGACGTCATCATCCGTGGCGGCAACAACGTCCACGCCGCTGACATCGAGGCCGTGCTCTACGAGCACCCCGCCGTGCAGGAGGCGGCCGCCGCCGGCATCCCGCACAAGGTGCTCGGTGAGGACATCGGCGCGTGGATCGTGCTGGCCCCAGGCAGCGCGGCCACCGTGGACGACCTCAAGGCCTTCTGTGCCGAACGCCTGTCGGACTACAAGGTGCCGCGCCGCTTCACCTTCCTCGACGAGCTCCCGCGCAACGCCACCGGCAAGGTGGTCAAGGGCGAGCTGCCTGGTCGCTGAGGCCCGGGGAGTTCGTCAGGCCGGGCCGAGGATGAGGTCGGCGAGGCGCTCGCGCTGCCAGCCCTGGCGACCGAAGAGCACGTCGTTGGCCTTCACCCGGCGGAAGAGCAGATGGCAGTCGAGGTCCCAGGTGAAGCCGACGCCCCCATGCACCTGGATGTTCTCACCGGTGATCATCGTGGCCGCTTCGGCGACGAAGCCCTTGGCCGCGGCCGCCGCAGTGGCCCGCTCGGTGTCGTCGACCTGGCTGGCCCAGGCCGCGTAGTGCGTGGCCACTCGGGCCAGCTCGAGCTGGTGGAGCATGTCGACGATCTTGTGCTTGATGACCTGGAACGTGGCGATGGGCCGGTCGAACTGCACGCGCGCCTTGGCGTACTCGCTGGCCATCTCCAGCGCTCGGTCGCAGGCGCCGACGCTCTCCGCGCAGAGCGCGATGCCGATGTCGTCGACCACCCGGGTGAGCAGCGCCCGCTGATCCCGTGCCGGACCGACGCGGCGGGCGGCGCGTCCGTGGAGCACGAGGCGCGTCATCTTGCGGGTGACGTCGAGCGACGGTACGACCTCGCCGTCGGGGTGCTCGATGGCGAAGGTGGCCAAGCCGTCGCCGTCGCGCGCCACGACGTAGGCGAGGTCCGCGGTGTGGCCGTCGAGCACGAGTGGCTTGACCCCGTCGAGCAGCCAGTCGTCACCGCGTCGGCGAGCCGTGCACGAGATGCCGTCGAGGGGGTGGCGCGTGCCTGTCTCCTCGAAGGCGACGGTTGCTCGGGTCGTGCCCGCGGCGAGCCCGTCGAGCACGGCCGTGTCGCCGAGGCGAAGGGCCACGAGGGTGGCGCACACCGATGAGGAGAACCACGGGCCGGGCAGCGCCATCGCGCCCATCTCCTCGCAGAGCACCACCGCGTCGAGCAGGCCAAGTCCCGAACCGCCGTGGGCCTCAGGGACGAGCAAGCCCGGCCACCCGAGCGCCGTCGCGCGGTCCCACACCTCGGCGGTGAACCCGCGCTCGTCGTCGAGCATGGCGCGCACGTAGGTGGCGGGGGTCTCGGCGGTGAGGAACGAGCGGGCGACGGAGCGCAGGGCGTCCTGCTCGGCGCTGAAGGTGAAGTCCACGGCTGGTCACACTACGTGACGCCACTGTTAGGTTCCGAGCGTGGACTTCGCGTACGACCCCGAGGACGATGCCTTC
>JBKJSO010000229.1:0-4774 GCA_046595835.1 Acidimicrobiales bacterium
TCGGGCTGGTCGGCCCCCGGCAGCTTCGTGAAGAGGTAGTACGGGTCGATGCGGGCGTCGCGGGTGGCGATCACGTTGCCCTGGGCGTCGGTGGTCTGCGTGCCCGCGCCGGCGCCGGCCGTTCCCGGGTCGCGCGCCACGTCCCAGAAGTCGTTGCCGGTGTAGAAGCTGCTCGGATCCTCAATGTGGTAGCGGCTCCACATGTTGGTCTGCACGCGGAACAGGTCCTCCGGGTACCGCAGGTGCTGCTGCAGGTCGACGGGCATCTCGGCGAAGTCGGTGAACAACTCGGGGAAGGCGCTCCGGTAGGCCTTGATGATCGGGTCGTCGACCGGCATCACATAGAAGTCGACGCGCCCGTCATAGGCGTCGACCACGGCCTTCACCGAGTTGCGCACATAGTTGAAGCTGTGATCGAGGCCGCTGTTGGGATCGACCTGCGTGCGGTCGGCCCGCTCGCCGTAGGGGTAGCGATCGGTGGTGGTGTAGGCGTCGATCACCCACTTGATCCGGCCCTCGGAGATGACCGGGTACGGATCGGCGTCGAGGTGCAGGAACGGCGCCAGCGCGGACACCCGCTCGCGGATGTCGCGGACCATCAGGATCTTCGACTTGCCGGTGATCTGGTCGGAGATGAGCGGGTTGGCGTCGCCGAAGCGCAAGGCGAACGCCGCCCGGCGGATCACGCTGTTCAGCTTCACGCCGTCGGCGCCCTTGTAGGCGGCGTACTGCGTCGACTTGTCGTCCTGGTAGCTCAGCTCACGCTGCTTCGACCCCACCACCACGTAGCTGGAGAGGTTCTCGCCGAAGTACACGGCGGGCTGCGTGAGCTTCAGCTCAGGCGCGTCGGTGGCGTAGGGGACGTCACGCGCCACGAAGGACGGCTCGCCGCTGGGCTCCTTGGCGTTGGCCGGGGCCACGATGGCGCCGTAGCCGTGCGTGTAGGTGAGGAACCGCGCCGCCCAAGAGGACCGCGGCACACCAGCCGTGTTGAGGTCGCGGACGGACAGCACCACCTGGGTGGACACGCCGTCGAGCTTGTAGCGATCGACGTCGACGTCGTTGACCCGGTAGTAGTCCTTCACGCGCTGCAGCTGCGGGAAGGTCTTGCCGAGCACGGCCGGCGACGGATCCCAGATGCGGATGTTGCGCACCGAGTCGGCGTTGGCCTTCAGGTCGATCTTCGTCTTGTCGGTGTTGAGCGCGAAGGGCGTGACCTCGATGTTGTCCTTGGCCAAGCCGATCGCGTCGCGCGTGGCGGCGATGTTGTAGGCGATGTACGGCCGCTCCCGATCCGGCTCGTTCGGCGTGACCTTGATGCGCTGGACGAACTGCGGGTAGATCGCCCCGGCCACGACCGCAACCAGGGCCCACAAGCCAACGCCGAGGATCGGCAGCGTCCACCCACGACGCCAGATGTTCACGATGAAGATCAAGAAGCTCGCCACCGAGATGAGCAGGAGCAGGTTGATGGCGGGCAGCTGCGCGTGCACGTCGGTGTAGCCAGCGCCGTCGACGAAGCCACGCGTCGACACGGTGAGATCGAAGCGCTGCAGCCAGTAGCCCGCCGCCTTCACGAGGGCCAGCAGGCCGAGCAGCACGGAGAGGTGCGCCTTCACCTGAGGGGTCACCCGGTTGTGACGGGCACTCACCCGGATGCCGCCGTTGAGGTAGTGGGCCACCGTGGTGACGATCAGGATGATGAGCAGCGCCGCGAACAGCCACCCGGTGACGAAGCTCAAGAAGGGCAGCTTGAACACGTAGAACCCGATGTCGGTGTGGAACTGGGGGTCCTTCACCCCAAAGCTGCCGCCGTGCGTGAACAGCAGCCAGGAGTTCCACTCCCCCGCCACCGGTGGTCCCGCGATCAGCGCCAGCAGGATCGCGGCCCCGGCCCGCACCCACGCGGTGCGCCCTCCCACGATCTCGTGGTAGCGCTCGATGAACTCCTCCTCCGGGCCCGCGGGCCGGAACGGCGGGGCGAGGTGGTCAGCGATCACCAGGTTCACCCACATCAGCAGGAAGAACGCGACGGTGAAGATCGCGGCCAGCGCGAGCTTGGCGCCCAGCACGCCTCGCCAGACACCCGCGAGGTGCAGGGAGTCGAACCAGAGGAAGTCGGTGTAGAAGCCGGCGATGCCCCGCAGGGAGGCGATCAGGATGAACAGGACGACCGCGCCGATGACGAGGGCGGCTCGCCCCCGGCCGGGCGCGCGGGGCGGTCGGCGGGGCATGTCGGTCGGAGCTCGCATGAGTGCTGAGGCTACTGGGGCGCCGCCCTGCGGCGAGCGCAGGGCCGGCTGCCTATTCGGCGGCCAGGACCAGGCAGTGACAGCCGGGGTGCGCCGGAGCGCAGGGATGGCCCGTCGGGAACTCGTCACCCTTGGCGATGGCGCCGGCGAGCACGTTGTCGTCGCAGTCGGGGCAGGCCGCTACGGAGGGGTCGAGCACCCATCGCACCGGCGTGCCAGCCTCGACGCCGTCGAACACGCCTCGGGCATAGGCGGCCGCCACGAAGTGCTGCGTTGTCTCCGTCAGCCGTGGACCCTTCCACTCCCGGTAGAGGGCTCGGACACGGTCGGCGATGTCCTCGAGGTTGCCATCGGACGCTGAGAAGCTCCGATCGATCCGCTCCCGCAGCGGCGCCGTGAGGGCACGAGCCAGCTCGTCAGCGAGATCGGCCGTGGGGCTGGCCGCCCCGCCGTGCGTCGCGGCCCCGGCCTCGGCCGCCCCGCCGAGGGTTGCCGCCACCGCGTCGGCCCAGCGCCCGGCGTGCTGGTCCGCGTCGGGCAGAAGATCATCAACGCCCTTTGGCTTGGCCCGACGCAGGAGGTCGAGCACCTCGTTCTGCTCGTCGGCCATGGCCCGCTTGAGTCGTCGACTCAGATCCTTCTCGATCGGTGCGACCGCCTCGGCGCGAGCCGCGAAGGTGATGGCCGTGGGATCCGGCTCGCCCGGCGTGTCGGCGGGGCCGGCGCCGCGCTCCGCTCGCAGCCGGGCGAACACGTCATCGGCCCCGCTGGACTCGGCGTCCGACTCGACCGCGGCGGCGTCCGTGACACCGACGTCCACGGGCTCCTCGGCCGCTTCGTCGGACCCTTGGTCGTCGCTCGACGCCGACTCACCTGAGCCGGCTGCCTCCTCGAGGTCGGTGGCATCGACGGGGGTGTCCGCCTGCTCGACGCGGGTGGCGACCTCTTCCAACGAGACATCGGCGACGACCGGCGAGTCCGCCGGCGAGGGATCGACAGGGGAAGGTTCGATGGACTCCGGCGCGCTACTCCCGGCCGGACCCGGCTCCCCAGCCGCGTCATCCTCGGCCGCCACCGCTTCGTGGGGCGCAACCACCTCGGTGAGGAGCCGCACGCCCTCATCGGGGCTCGGTGGGGCGACCACGGTCAGCTCCCCGGCGGGCAGGCCCTCGAAGCCCTTCTTCCGGCGACCCCTGCGGCCCCGGCGCTCATCAGCGACAGGCCACGGCAGACCGTCGGCGTTGGTGGCCGACGCGGGCGCCTCGGGCTCGATGGCGGGAGCGGTGCCCATGATCACGGGTACCTCCCCCGAGAGCGGGCCGGACCCCTCGTCGTCGTCGTGGCCGTCGTCGTGCGCGTCGTGGTCCTCGTAGATCTCGGCGAGCGGAAGGTCCGCAAGCCCCGCATCGGCCACCTCCGCGTCGAGCTCCTCGAGCGTCGTCTCAGGCTCGTCGTCAATGCGACGCGCCGCCGCGTTGCCAGCGACGCGGGCGTCGATGAGCGACACGTTCAGCTCGGTGGTCGCCTCATCGATCGTGTGCCGAACGACGTCGTACGCCTGCAGGAGCCGCTCGCGGCCCGCGTTCAGCTTTTCCACCTGCTGACGGGCCCTTTTGCGTCGCACCGAGAGGTCGCGCAGCACCCGCTCGCGCACGGCCTGCGCCTCGGCCACCATGTGTCGACCCTGCTGACGGGCGGCATCGAGCGCTGACTCCGCGTCCGCCCGGGCCGCCGCCAAGCCGGCCCGACCCTCCTCGCGCAGGGCCTCCGCCTGCTCCTGCCCCTCGGCCCGGATCCGCGCCGCGGCCTCCTCGGCCTCCGCACTGCGGCGGGCTAGCTCGGTGCGGGCCGCCTCGAGGACCGTCTCGCTCTGCGACCGTGCGTCCGCCAGGAGTGCATCGACCTCGCGGCCTGCGGCACTGCGGGCATCGGCCGCTGCGGCGGTGGCCTCGGCGATGACCCGCTCCGCCGCGGTCTCGGCCTTCGCCCTGATCTCTGTCGCGGCTTCGCGCGCCGACGTGAGGACCCGTGTGGTCTCCTCGCCGAGGACCTCGAGCATCACCGCTTCGTCGGGGTGCTCCGTCTTGCCCAGCCGAGCCTCCGCTCGTTCGGCCCGCTCACGCAGCTCGGTCTCCGCCCGCGTGAGGCGCTCCACCAAGGCTGCGACCTCGTGGAGGAAACCCCGCACCTCCTGCTGCTCATAGCCCCGACGGGAGACCTCGAAGGTGTGGCGGGCAATGTCCTGAGGGAGGAGGGGGTCGGCCATGGCCCCCCGATGGTACGACTCGACCCATTGGCGCACGCGGACGCCACCCACGCAGCGGGCGCGTGGTCAGCGACTCGGTGCGGCGGCCACTCAGCCCAGCAGGCCGGTGACGAGCCCCGACACGGCGTCGGTGATCGGCCCGAGCACCGGCTCGAGCACGGGGGTGACCGGGTCGGTTGGCGGCGGGGTGGTGGGGGGTGGCGAGGGGGGGGGTGGCGTGGGGGGCGGCGTGGTGTTGGGGGTGGGCTGTTCCGTG
>JBKJSO010000007.1:0-11693 GCA_046595835.1 Acidimicrobiales bacterium
GGGCCGAGCTCGGTGTACGCCCTCGTCACCTCGCTCGAGCCCGACGTCCCCCTCGCACTCGATCCCGACGCCGCGGCCCAGGTCCACGCCTGGTTCGCGCTGACCGACGCGGCGCTCGGCCAGTTCAGCCAGCAGCACGCCGTCGACGCTCCCTCCGCCGCACAGCTCTGGCCCGAGCACTTCGACCTCGCTCTCACGATGGCCGAGGTGAACTATGGCGGCTCACCAGGCGACGGGGTGCACGAGAGCCCCTATCTCTACGTCGGCCCCTGGTCCTTCGAGCGGTCGGCCGACGAGCTCTGGAACGAGCCGTTCGGGGCCAGCCGACCACATGCCGAGGTCAGCTCGTCGGCAGATGCGCTCGCCTTCTTCGAGCAGGGCCGCCGTGCCGGCCGCTGACGGGGCGGCTCCGTTGGACTAGACGCCGCGGCGCCAGTGCTCCGTGAGGATCTGGGCGGCGTCGCCGTGCAGCGCCTCCAGTGGGCGGTGACCCGACGATCCGAGACCGACTACGTCTTCGACTTCTGGACGGCGCTCGGGTGGACGATCCTCACGTGCGGCATCTACGGGCTCTACGTCTTCTACCGGTTGTTCTGGCGCTCGGTCGAGCACAACAAGCGCCGCCTCGAGGTGCTCGATGCGGCGCGGTGGCTGGCGTGGGAGCGCACCACCGCGTCGGGCCGGGCCGAGGAGCTCACCCCGCGCTTCCAGGCGCTCGGTGTCCACATCGCTGAGCTCCAGCAGCTCACCACCGAGTTCCGCGATCCTGTGATCTGGACCATCATCGCTGCCGTGTCGAGTGGGATCGGCCACGTCGTCGGCTACGTGTTCCTCGACCAGGACCTCGTGCGCCACGACCGGGCGGAGCAGGCCGCCGAGCAGGAGCTCGCCGCGATCTTCGCAGCGCTTGAAGTGCCCGTGTCGTTGCCGGCGGCCGGTCCCACCAAGCAGGCGCACAGCTGCGTAGGTCGCATCGTGGCCCTCCTCGCCACCTGCGGGTTCTACGGCCTGTGGTGGAGCTACGACCTCATGGTGGAGGGCAACGAGCACCAGCGTCGGAGCTGGGCGTCCGACGACGCCTTCTGGGTGGCGGCGGGCGCGCTCGCGCAGCGGTAGCGGCGCTGCATCGAGTCAGATCGAGGCGGGTTCCGCCGCGTAGATCTCGAGGGTGGGGGGCTCGCTCGTCAGCGTGGCGATGGCCCGGACGAACTCGCCCGACGCCGGCACGGCGAAGTGGGCCCGCAGGGCCGACGGGTCCTCCCATTGCTCGAAGAAGAAGACCCGCAGCGGGTCCTCCACGTCACGGTGCACTGCGTGGCTGAGGCACCCCGGCTCCGATCGTGAGCGGCGGACGTGCTCCACGCAGTGGCCGAGGAGCTCGTCGATGTGGTCGGCCGCGGCACGGGCGCTGCCGGTGACGATGATCATCGAGCCTCCGATCGTGGGTCCCCCCGAACCTACGCCCGATGGGATCGTGCGGGGGCCCGCCTGGCATCCTTGCGTGGTGGCTGACGACGGCGACCGCACCAAAGCGCTGCTCGCAGCCACGGAGCTCCTCGAGGCGATCACGGTCGACCGCTCGCTGCTCGACAGCCTCACGGCCGAGGAGCGAACGCGCCTCACCAACGCTGCTGGCAACGTGTTCGCCCCCGATGTGGAGGCTCGTCGACGTCAGACGAAGGCGCGTCGTCGCCAGGACAAGGTCGACAAGGTGCAGCGCGACGAAGCGGTGCTCACCGACACCGGGATCCGACGGCTCCGGGCCTGCCCGGTGTTCGTAACGCCCAACGTGTTCGTGCCCGAGGAGCTGGCGCAGGAGACCGTCGACGACGAGGACGTGGCTCGGGGGCTAGGGGAGGAGCGCCACTGCTACGTGTGCAAGGAGCACTTCACGGCGGTGCACCACTTCTACGACCAGCTGTGCCCGCCGTGCGCGGAGCTGAACTTCGCCAAGCGCACCGAGACCGCCGACCTGCGGGGCCGGGTGGCCCTGCTCACCGGCGGCCGCGTGAAGATCGGCTACCAGGCCGGCATCAAGCTCCTGCGCGCCGGTGCGTCGCTGATCGTGACCACCCGCTTCCCTCGTGATTCGGCGACGCGCTACGCCGCCGAACCCGACTTCGAGGACTGGGCCGACCGCCTTGAGATCTACGGCCTCGATCTGCGCCACACGCCGAGCGTCGAGGCCTTCTGCCACCACCTCCTCACCACCCGCGACCGGCTCGACGTGATCGTGAACAACGCGTGCCAGACCGTGCGCCGCCCGTCGGAGTTCTACCGGCACATGCTGGAGATGGAGACCGAGGCGCTGGACCGGATGCCCGCCGGGGTTCGGGCCCTCCTCGGCGGCGTCGACGGCCTGCGGGGGGCCGAGCTGATCGCCGACGAGCCGCTGGCGATCGCTGCCCTCGACGTGCCCGGTGTCGACGTGCCCGGCGTCGACGGTGTGGCGCCGTCGGCCGCGCTGTCGCAGGCGCCGCTGCTGCCCGAGGACGAGGGCACGCACGGCCACCTCTTCCCCGACGGTCAGCTCGACCAGGACCTGCAGCAGGTCGACCTGCGGGATCGGAACTCCTGGCGCCTCACCCTCGCAGAGGTGAGCTCGGTGGAGCTGCTCGAGACTCAGCTCGTGAACGCTGTGGCGCCCTTCGTCCTCAACGCCCGCCTGAAGCCGCTCATGCTGCGAACCCCGCAGCGCGACAAGCACATCGTGAACGTGTCGGCCGTGGAGGGACAGTTCTACCGCCGCTTCAAGACCACTCGGCACCCGCACACCAACATGGCCAAGGCCGCGCTCAACATGATGACCCGTACCTCCGCGGCCGACTACCACGCCGATGGCATCCACATGAACAGCGTCGACACCGGTTGGGTGAGCGACGAGGATCCCGTGCACATCGCGGAGGCGAAGCGGGCCGAGCACCGCTTCCACCCGCCGCTCGACATCGTCGACGGCGCCGCTCGCATCGTCGACCCGATCATCTCTGGTCACAACACCGGCGCCCACGTGTGGGGTCAGTTCCTCAAGGACTACAACCCCACGGACTGGTGAGCCAGCCGGGATCTAGGGTGCCTCTCGATGGCTCTCAGCGAGGTGGCGCAGGGGTTCCTCGACCTCCACCACGGCGACGCGCCCCTTATGATCCCGAACCCCTGGGACGCCGGTTCGGCGCGTCTGCTGGCATCGCTCGGCTTCCAGGCACTGGCCACGACGAGTAGCGGCTTTGCCGCGACGCTCGGACGGCTCGATGGCGAGGTGACGCGGGACGAGGCGCTCGCGCATGCGGCCGCTCTCGTCGCGGCGGTCGACCTGCCCGTGTCCGCTGACCTCGAGCACGGTTTCGCCGACGAGCCTGACGCCGTCGCCGAGACCGTCCGGTTGGCGGCCGCAACGGGGTTGGCCGGCTGTTCGATCGAGGACTCCACCAAGCGCCCGGACGACCCGATCTACGAGATGGGCGTGGCCGTCGATCGGGTGCGGGGAGCGGTCGACGCAGCCCACGCCGGGCCGGCGGGCATCGTGCTGACGGCGCGGGCCGAGAACCTCCTCCACGGTCGCGACCTGGCTGACACGATCGCCCGCCTGCAGGCCTTCGAAGCCGCCGGCGCCGACGTCGTCTTCGCTCCCGGCCTGCGTGCCATCGATGATGTGCGAGCGGTCGTGGCCTCGGTTGGTGTTCCCGTGAACGTCCTCGCGTTCCCTGGAGGTCCTGGCGTGGCTGAGCTGGCGGCGGCCGGGGTCGCTCGGATCTCCGTGGGCGGCACCCTCGCGTACACGGCCCTCGGCGCGGTCGTGGAGGCGGCGCGGGCTCTCCTGGAGGGGGGAACGATCGGCGGCGGCCAGCTGGCGGACGTGGGGCGACGAGCGTTCCGTGCTGCCGTGGCGGAATAGTTGCGTACGCAAGTAGGTTGAGGAGAGCGAACCAGCGACCTGAGGAGCAGCCATGCCGGTGACCCGCCTGAACCACGCCGTGCTCTACGTCCGCGACGTCGAGCGCACCCGCGACTTCTACGAGCAGGTGCTCGGCTTCGAGACGCTCATCTGGATGCCGGGGAAGGGCGCCTTCTTCCAGGCGCCTGGCTCCACCAACGACCACGACCTTGGCGTGTTCCAGATCGGTTCCGGCGCCGGACCCAGTGGCGCCGGCAGCAGCACGGTGGGGCTCTATCACCTGGCCTGGGAGGTCGACACGCTCAACGAGCTCGAGCGCATCCGTGGCCTGCTCCAGGAGCGCGGTGCGCTGGTGGGTGCGTCCGACCACGTCACCACCAAGTCGCTGTACGCGCACGACCCCGACGGCATCGAGTTCGAGGTCTGCTGGATCTTGCCGGCGTCGGTGGTCACTGCCGAGCTGAAGGCCGAAGCGCAGGCGGACCCCCGCCCGCGTCACCTCGACCTCGAGGCCGAGAAGGCCCGCTACGGCGCCGACACCAAGGGCGGCATCGGCATCTCCATCTCCGCACCCGCCTGAGGTCGTTCAGCGCCCGGCGAGCTGGATGAAGGAGACGGCGAGGATCCCCGCGTTGCCGGCGACCATCGCGAGCACGACGGGGTGCCTGAGGGCCGCGCGGACCGACAGCTGTCCGGGGTGGGTTCGTATCGCGGGCCGTGTGCCGCGGCGGCGCCGCAGGATCGTGAACCCCGCTACGCCCAACGCGCTGGATGCGAGCACCTCGAGGCTGGCAGCCATCCACGAGAGCGGGCTCACGTCGGCGGCGCTGGTGAGCGAGTCGCTCAGCCACGCTCGAGCCGGCAGGAAGTGCACCACCACGTAGCCGAGGGCGAGCAAGAACCCTGCGACGGAGGCGGCGAGGGGCGCCCGTCGGTGCCGCTGGCACGCCAGCACCACCACGCCGACCTCGATCGTCAGCGCCGAGGTGCCGGCCCAGAACACGTCGAGGTGGAGTGAGTCGGCACCGCGCCGGGCGTGGTCGAGGCCGTGGAGGACCACGGCGATCGCAAAGAAGCTGGCGGTCCAGCGCAGCAGCCGGTCGTCGCGGTCGCCCTGCGCGTCGGCTCCGGCCTCCGGTTGCGCAACCCGCGAGGTGGTCGTCATCAGGGACCGTTCTAGCCGGATGCTCGCGGTGGAGCGCACCGTTGACCGCGATTGGCCCGCCTGGCGGCCGGACCCGTCGTGGGGGCTGCCCCGCTCCCGCAGGGCTGGGACGACCCCAGCTGCTAGGCGGGCGTGGCCCGCTCGCTCAGCCGTTCTACCGAGCGGCCCGGCGACTGCGGGCGTACCGTGCCCTCGATGACTGAGTGAGGGGAGTCGCAGCCATGCCGAAGTACCTGCTTGAAGTCAACTACACGCTGGACGGCGTGAGAGGCGTCGCGGCCAAAGGGGGCTCGGCCCGCAAGGCCGCGGCCCAGGCGGCCGCCAAGAGCGTGGGCGGGAAGGTGGACAGCTTCCACTTCGCGTTTGGGGGCACTGACGTGTTCGTGATCGCCGACATGCCCGACAACACCGCGGCCGCGGCGCTGGCGATCGCAGTGACTGCCGGAGGTGGGGCGACCGTTCGCACGACCGCCCTCGTGTCTCCGGAGGAGATCGACGCCGCCGTCGCGAAGACGGTGAAGTACACGCCGCCCGGCGGCTGAGCGGCCCCATCTTCCAGCCCGCAGGTTGGCGGCGCGCGTGTCGCATCGGCGAACCTGACGTCGATGACGAGCCGCCCGACGATGCCGAGGACAACCCGATGACGATCACGGCGGCCCGCTACGAGGGGCGCGTGCCCGTGCGCGACGGCCGGGTTCTGGGCGTGGCCGAGTTCGGCCCCGCCTCCGCCGCGCAGAACGTGGTCTGGTTCCACGGCACCCCGGGTGCACGGCGCCAGATCCCCGAGGCGGCGCGGCGGATCGCGGACGAGCGCGGGGTGCGGATCATCGGCATTGACCGCCCCGGCGTGGGGCTGTCCACGGCGCACCTCTACCGGCAGGTCATCGACTTCACCGACGACCTGGTCATCGTGCTCGAGCGCCTCGGGATCGATCGCTTCTCCACGGTGGGCCTCTCGGGCGGCGCGCCCTACGCGCTGGCCAGCGCCCACGCGTTCGGCGACCGGGTTCCGTCGGTGGGGATTCTCGGCGGCGTGGTGCCGAGCGGCGGAGAGGAGGGTACCCATGGTGGGCTCGTCAGCCTCGCCACCAGGTTCAAGCCGCTGCTCCCGCTCATGAGCGAGCCGCTCGGTGCGCTGCTCACCACCTTCGTGCGGGTGGCCCGGCCGATCGCGTCGCCGGCGCTCGACCTCTACGCCCGCTTCTCGCCCGAGGGTGACCGGCGGGTGCTCTCGGTGCCGGAGAACAAGGAGATGTTCATCGACGACATCCTGAACAGCGGGCGTCACAGCATGCGCGCGGCGGCCTACGACGCCGTCCTCTTCACACGGTACTGGGGCTTCGACGTGCGCGACCTTCGGGTGCCGGTCACATGGTGGCAGGGCGACCAGGACAACATCGTGCCGCTCGCCCACGCCCAGCACATCGTGCCGCTGATCCCGGGTGCAGAGCTGCGGGTGCGTCCGGGCGACGGGCACCTCGGCGGCCTCGGCATCGCCGCAGAGGTGCTGGACACGATCCTCGCCTGGTAGCCGTCGGCGGGTGGCCGCCGCGCGAACGAGGCAGCCACCGTGGTGGCTGCCTCGTCCTGCAGCGACTGCTGAGGTCGCTGCCGACCGCTCAGGTCGTCAGCTCTCCTGCACCACCTTGTGATGGTGCCGCAGGCCCATGAAGACCAGCACCAGCATCACCCCACCGGCCAGGAAGGCGGCGATGGCGGCGTAGCCGGCGATCCGGCCCACGGTGGCCCATGCGAAGGCGGTGAGCAGCAGGCCCCGAAGGGTCTCACCCTTGAAGAGGGCGTTGCGCTGCCCGGTGAGGGCATCTGCCTTGCCTTGGAGGGTTGCGATATCCGCGGCGCTAGCACCGGTGGCCTTGGCGTCGGTGACCGCTGCGGTGGCGGCCCGCTCGGGGACACCGAGGTCGGCGTAGGTCTTGCCGCCGCCGATGCCCTTGAGGTGGCCGTTGATGAAGCTGGCGTAGGCCTCGGCCTCAGGACCGCTGTCAACCTTGTGGTCGGCCCACTTGACGAGGTCGTTGCGACCCTCGGTCTTCAGCTCCGCCGCGGGCGGGAAGGAGATGTTCTGGGAGGACAGCTCGTCCTGCACGTAGTTCTTGGAGAAGTTGCTGCCCCAGGTGAGCAGGGCCGCCGCTACCAGGAACGCCGCCGTGACGACTGCGCCCACGCTGATGAGCACGCTGTCGATGGTGCGCCGCTTGAGGGCCACCACCGGCTCCTTGGTGAAGAGGACCCGATCGCCGCTCGGCGTCATCGCCTCGTGTTGGGTGAGTGTTGTCATGATGTGGCTCCTTGGCCGACTGGGTTGTGGATCTGTCCTCACCGTACGAATTTGGGGGAGCGGCCCACAGGGGCCGAAGGTCCCGAGCGAGCGGGCCAGAACGCACTTCGTCCAAGATGGGGCCATGGTCCTCGTCGAACCCGCCACCACCAACGCCGACGTCGCCGAGGGCGACCGCGCGCACGTCTTCCACTCCTGGTCGGCGCAGCGCCTCATCGCGCCGCTGCCGCTCGCCGGCGGGGCGGGCTGCGAGTTCTGGGACCACGACGGCAACCGCTGGCTCGACTTCTCGTCGCAGCTCGTCAACCTCAACCTGGGCCATCAGCACCCCAAGGTGATCGCCGAGATCGTCGAGCAGGCCCAGCGGCTGTGCACCGTGGCACCGTCGTTCGCCAACGAGACGCGCAACGAGGCGGCCCGCCTCATCACGGATCACACGCCGAGCGGCCTCGACCGAGTCTTCTTCACCAACGGCGGGGCCGAAGCCACCGAGAACGCCATCCGCATGGCCCGAGTCCACACGGGCCGCCCGAAGGTGCTCGCGGCGTATCGCTCGTACCACGGTGCCACTGCGGGAGCGATGGCCCTCACCGGTGAGCCGCGGCGCTGGGGGTCGGAGCCCTCGATCCCGGGCATCGTGCACGTGATGGGCCCCTACACCTACCGGTCGTCGTTCGGCGCCACCACCGACGAGGAGGAGGGTGAGCGGGCGCTGGCGCACCTCGCTGAGGTCGTCCAGATGGAGGGGCCGGAGCGGATCGCGGCGATCATCCTCGAGACAATCGTGGGCACCAACGGCGTGCTCATCCCGCCCGACGGGTACCTACCCGGTGTGCGCCGGCTGTGCGACGAGCACGGCATCCTGCTCATCCTCGACGAGGTGATGGTGGGCTTTGGCCGCACCGGCGCGTGGTTCGCGGCCGACCACTGGGGGGTGGCGCCCGATCTCCTGTGCTTCGCCAAGGGGGTGAACTCGGGCTACGTGCCCCTGGGCGGTGTGGTGATGACCGAGGCCGTCGCCGACACCTTCGCCGAGCACCCCTACCCGGGCGGCCTCACGTACTCCGGCCACCCGCTGGCCTGCGCCGCCGCGGTGGGCGCCATCCGGGCCATGGAGGACGACGACCTGATCGACCACGCCGCCCGCGTCGGCACCGAGGTGCTCGGCCCGGGTCTCCGCGAGCTCGCGACACGCCATCCCTCGGTGGGAGAGGTGCGCGGCCTCGGCTGCTTCTTCGCGGTGGAGCTCGTGCGCGACCAAGCGACGCGTGAGATGTTCGTGCCCTTCAACGCGTCAGGCGACGCGGCCAAGCCGATGGCCGACGTGGTCAACGCGTGCAAGCAGGGCGGGCTGTGGCCCTTCGCCCACTTCAACCGCATCCACCTCGCGCCGCCCCTCATCGTCACCGACGAGGAGTGCGAACGGGCGCTGTCGGTCCTCGACGACGCGCTCTCGGTGGCCGACGCTCACCTCTGACGCCATCTGTGCACACGCAGCACCGCTAGGCGGTGCCGCGTGTGCACAGAACGGGTGGGTGGGGTCAGGCTGCGGACTTCTCGAGGATGTGGACGCCGCAGGCCGAGCCGAGGCCGATGACGTGGGCGAGGCCCACCTTGGCGCCCTCGATCTGGCGGTCGCCGGCCTCGCCGCGGAGGTGGTGGCACACCTCCCAGATGTTGGCGATGCCGGTGGCCGCGATCGGGTGGCCCTTGGACTGCAGGCCGCCCGACACGTTCACGGGGGTCTTGCCGTCGCGCCAGGTGGCGCCACTGTTGAAGAAGTCGGCGGCGCCGCCCTGCTCACAGAGCTGGAGGTTGTCGTAGTGCACGAGCTCGGCGGTAGCGAAGCAGTCGTGCAGCTCCACCAGGTCGAGGTCGGCCGGTGACACGCCCGCCTGCTCGTAGGCCTGGGTGGAGGCCATGCGGGTGAGCGTGTTGACGTCGGGCAGGATCTGGCAGCTCTCCTGCCACGGATCGCTCGTGAGCACCGACGCCGACACCTTCACGGCTCGCCGCTGCTGCTCGAGCGACAGCGTCTTGAGCTTCGCGCCCGACACCACCACCGCGGCGGCGGCGCCGTCGCAGTTGGCCGAGCACATCGGCCGGGTGTTCGGATAGGCGATCATCATGTCGCCCATGATCTCTTCGAGCGTCATCTTCTTCGTGTAGGCGGCCAGCGGGTTCAGCGTGGAGTGCGAGTGGTTCTTCTCGCTGATCTTGGCAAACAGCTCGAAGCTCGTGCCGCCGTACTTGTGGCCGTACTCCATGCCGATCTGGGCGAACACGCCCGGCATGTTGTTGGTGCCGATGCGGCCGTCGGTGGTGGTGACGGCGCCGTAGCGACCGTGGGGCTCGAAGGTCTTCTTGTCGCTCTTGGGGCCACCTGCACCGAGCAGGCCGGCGCCAGAGAGCTTCTCGACGCCGACGGCCAGGCCCATGTCGCACTCGCCGGCCTTGATGGCCATGATCACGGTGCGCAGCGCGGTGGCGCCTGTGGCGCACGCGTTGGCCACGTTGTACACGGGGATGCCGGTCTGGCCGATCTGCTTCTGGAGCTGCTGGCCGATGCCGGCGGCGGCCTCCATGAGGTTGCCGGCGGCGAGCACGCCCATGTCCTTCATCGTCACACCGCCGTCGGCCAGCGCCGCGAGGGCCGCCTGCGCCGCGAGGTCGACGGTGTCCTTGTCGGGGTGCTTGCCGAACTTGGTCATGTTGATCCCGAGGATCCACACATCGTCAGCCATGGTCATGCCTCCAGGGGTTCGAACCCGAAGCCGATGGCCTCGGTGCCGTCATCGTCGGTGCCGACCACGTAGGTGGCCAGCCGGACCTTCATGCCGAGCGACACGTGCTCGGGGTCGGGGTCGACGTTGATCACGTTGCCGCGCACGCTCGTGCCTTCGCAGTCGATGAGACCGGCCACGAACGGCACGGGCACACCGGGCGACGCGAAGGCGACGATCGTGAACGCCCGCACCTCGCCGGTGGTGGCGATGTCGACATCGCGGAACTCCGTGCCGGAGCACGAGGCGCAGGCGTTGCGGCGGTCGAAGAACCGTGCCCCGCACGATGTGCACTCCTTGGCCACCAGGTGCGGCTGGTCGCCCAGCTCCAGGTAGTCGACGATCGGAACAGCTGCGGCCATCCGGCCCCCCTCTTGCGTCGAACGATTTCCAGGGTCATCGCTAGCAGGTCGCACGGGGACTGCAGAAATCATGCCGGCTCGGGCAAGGCCTGGCTGAGGTCGGCCAGCAGGTCCTCGACGTCCTCGATCCCAATCGACAGTCGCACGAGATCTCCGGGCACCTCGTTGCCGGTGCCGGCGACCGACGCATGGGTCATCCGGGCCGGGTGCTCGATGAGGCTCTCGACGGCGCCGAGGCTCTCGGCCAACGTGAACAGCTCGGTGCTGCGACACACCTCCAGGGCGGCCGCCTCGCCGTCGGTGAGCTGGAACGACACCATCCCCCCGAAGGCCGACATCTGGCGGGCCGCGATCGCGTGTCCGGGATGGTCGGGGAGTCCGGGGTAGTGGACCGCCGCCACGGCCGGGTGCGCCGACAGCAGCTCGGCCACGGCCATGGCCGACGCGCTGTGGCGGGCCATGCGCAGCTGCAGCGTCCTGGCGCCGCGGTGCACGAGGTAGCAGTCGAGCGGACCGGGCACGGCGCCCGTGGCGTTCTGGAGGAAGCCGATGCGCTCGGCCAGCTCGTCGTCGTTCGTGGCGACGAACCCGCCCACGACGTCGCTGTGGCCGCCGAGGTACTTGGTGGTGGAGTGCACCACCACATCGGCGCCGAGGGCGAGGGGCTGCTGCAGGGCGGGGGTGGCGAAGGTGTTGTCCACCACCACGACCGCGCCACGCTCGTGGGCGAAGCGGCTGACGGCGGCGATGTCGACGATGTGGAGCCACGGGTTGCTGGGCGTCTCCACCCAGACCATGCCGGTGCCGGGCTGCCACGCCGTGGCCATGGCGTCGAGATCGGTGAGGTCCACGGTGTCGACGGCCAGACCGGCAGGGGCGTGCACCTGTAGGGCCAGTCGGATGGTGCCGCCGTAGGCGTCGTGGGGGAGCAGCAGGTGGTCGCCGGGGCGGAGGAGGCGGAGCAGGGCATCCTCCGCGGCCAGGCCAGACGCGAAGGCGAAGCCGTGAGACGCGCCTTCGAGCACGGCCAGATGGGTCTCCAAGGCGGCTCGGGTGGGGTTGCCGCTGCGGCTGTACTCGTAGGCCAGCGGCTTGCCCACCGCCTCCTGCTCGAAGGTGGTAGCCAGTGAGATCGGCGGCACGACGGCGCCGGTGGCGGCATCGGCCGGACCGGCCCCGTGAACGGCCCGGG
>JBKJSO010000164.1:0-4019 GCA_046595835.1 Acidimicrobiales bacterium
CGACGAGTACGGCGGCACGGCCGGCCTCATCACCCTCGAGGACATCATCGAGGAGCTGCTCGGCGAGATCGTCGACGAGTTCGACGTGGAGGACCCGATGATCGAGCCGCTGCCCGGTGGCGACGTGCGGGTCAACGCCCGCATGGCCCTCGACGAGGTGAATGACCTCATCCATGCGCAGCTCCCCGAGGGCGACTGGGACACCATCGGTGGGCTCCTGCTCTCGGAGCTCGGCCACGTGCCAGCCGAGGGCGAAGACGTGGAGGTCGACGGCTGGCGGCTCACCGCCCAGCGCGTGCAGGGCCGACGCATCGGACATGTGCGACTCCACCGAATCGACGCCTTCGAGCCGGCCCAGGCGAGCAAGGACCCCAGCTGATGAGATCCGGATTCGTCACCCTCGTGGGCCGACCCAACGTGGGGAAGTCCACGCTGCTCAACCGCATCCTCGGGACCAAGGTGGCCATCACCTCGGACAAGCCCCAGACCACCCGCACGCGCATCATGGGCGTGCTGACCCGGCCCGACAGCCAGGTCGTGTTCGTCGACACGCCCGGCATCCACAAGCCCCGCACCGCGATGGGCACCCGCCTCAACGCCACCGCCCAAGGCACCATTGGCGACGTCGACGTCGTGTGCTTCGTGCTCGACGCCAGCCAGCCCTTCGGCCGGGGCGATCAGTGGGTGGCCAACCTGGTCCCCAAGGACTCGGTGTGCATCGTCAACAAGGTGGACAAGGCGTCGAAGAAGGAGGTGGCCGACCAGCTCGTCGCCGCCGCAGGGCTGTCGCTCAGCGAGTACTTCCCCGTGTCGGCCAAGACCGGCGACGGCATCGACCCCCTCGTGGCCCACCTCATCGAGCGGCTGCCCGAGGGACCGCAGTACTTCCCCGACGACATGGTCACCGACGTGCCCGAGGCGTTCTGGGTGGCCGAGCTCGTGCGTGAGCAGCTCCTGCGCCGCACCCGCGACGAGCTGCCGCACTCGATCGCCGCTCGGGTCACCGAGTGGGACTGGCCGCTCATCCGCTGCGAGATCCTCGTGGAGCGCGACAGCCAGAAGGGCATCGTGATCGGCAAGAAGGGCCAGGTGCTCAAGGAGGTCGGCATGGCCGTGCGGGCCCAGCTGCCCGAGGGCACCTACCTCGAGCTCATAGTCAAGGTCGACAAGGACTGGCAGAGCCGCCCCAAGGCCATGGAGCGCCTCGGCTACTGAGGCAGGGTGGTGGCACCACCGCCTCGCCAGCATGGCAGCACCCTTGTCGCGGCCGACGGCGCCCGGTTCGATGCATGGTGATGCGAGCGGTGTCGGTGTGAGACAGGTGACCAGGTCAGGGGCGCTCGCACCGGTCGTCGCGGTTGCACGCCGCATCGCACGGGCGCGGTGGCGGTCCAACGTGGTGGTCGCGGTGCTCATCGCGGCCGCGGTCTCGGTGGCTGTGGCCGCACTCACCGGGGCCCGGCGGGCCGAGACGGCCTTCGACCGGTTGCGGGCGGAGAGCCACTCGTCAGATCTGCGCTTCTTCTTCGACGATGCCGACCTTGCCACCTCGTTGGCCCAGCTGGCGCAGATCGACGGGATCTCAGAGGTCGGCGTGTCGTCGGAGATGTTCCTCCGGCCTGTAGGATCGGAGCTCTTCCCCGACTATCAGCTGCTGCCGATCACGGCACGCCCCGACCTGAGCGGCGATGTCCTCGACATCCCTCACATCGTCGCCGGGCGCGCCGTGGATCCCGATGCCTCGAACGAGGTGGCGGTGAGCGAGGATCTGGCTGGCGCGCTCGACATCGCCGTGGGGGACACGATCGAGCTCGAGTCGATGACCAACGACTGGGTCGACAGCGCGTACAACGGTGGCGATCCAGGACCCCCGGATGGTCCGGTCATCAGCGTCGAGGTGGTGGGGTTGGCGCGAACCCCCGCCGACTTCGGTCGCTGGCAGGGGGTGATCCACCTCAGCCCGGCCTTCGCGGCCCGCTTCGAGGACCGGATGCGGACCTACACGTGGGTATCGGCTCGGGTCACGGATCCCAGCAGGGCAGGGATCAGCGCCCTGCGGGAGGGTCCGCTCGGCGCGTTCAACGTGCAGGAGGTCGACCGCTCCTTCTTCACCGACTCCGACGCCACGAACGACGGCCTCAACACGATTGCCGTCGCCCTGAGGCTTGTCGCCTTGGCCGGGGTCCTCGCCGGCGTGACTGCGGTTGGCCTGGCGCTCGTTCGTCTGGCGCGGGAGACGTTGGCGGTCCGGCTGACCCTGGCCGCCATCGGCTGGACCAGGCTGCAGCTCGTGGCCCTCGTCGTCGTGCTGCTCCTGCCGTGGGTGCTGGGTGGCGTCGTGCTCGGGCTGGTGCTCGGGACGGGCGGCTCTCGGCTGGCCGTGGTGGGACTCGCGCGGGCGGTCGACCCAGATGTTGGTGTGCTGGCGCCCTACCCGGGTTTGATCGCCATCGTGGGGGTCGCCTTCGTGGTCGTGCTCGGCCTGGTCCTCGGGCTTGTCGCTCTTGGTGCGGCCCGACGGATCTCTGACTCGACCGCTGATGGGCGGGCGCTCCCCCGGTTGGGCCACCCGTTGGCACTGCCGATCGGGATGCGCCGGGCGCTCTTCGGGGCGTCAGATCGCGGCGGGCGAGCCAGCCGCGGTGCGGCGGTTGCTGCCGCCGCGTCGGTGGTGCTGGCGGTGGCGGCCCTGTTGGTGGGAGCGTCGATCCAACGGCTCCAGGACGACCCGTCGCTCAGCGGCCAGGGCCAGCCTGACCAGCGCGTGATCGACTCAGGCGAGGGCACCGACGTCTTCGATCGGGCGATCGCGCTCCTCGACCGGGATGACCGCGTGGCGGATCTGGCTGGTGTCCATGTTGCCTTCGGCGTCCGTGCACCACGGGCGGGCGAGGTCACGGCTCTGGTCGTGGAGGCCCACAGGGGGGATATCGGGGCGGTGACCGTCAACGGTCGCCTCGCCGTGCAGCCAGACGAGGTGGCGGTGGGGCCGGCCACCTTGGACGACCTCCATCTTGCCGTCGGCGACGACGTCGAGCTCTCCTCTGAGCACGGTACCGCCCGCTTCCGGATC
This sequence comes from Acidimicrobiales bacterium, assembly GCA_046595835.1. Classification (GTDB taxonomy): domain Bacteria; phylum Actinomycetota; class Acidimicrobiia; order Acidimicrobiales; family VFJN01; genus VFJN01. The sequence goes on from JBKJSO010000164.1 coordinate 3,074, forward strand.
GTCGGGACGACGCTCTTCCCAGAAGGGGACTTCAGCCATGACACGGGGGTGGCCATCACCGCCGGCGGCGCCGACCGGTTCCTCGGCGGCGTCGAGGTGGGTACGGCGCTGCACCAGGTCGTGTTCTCCTGGGCGGACGGTGTCGACGCCACCGCCGCCGACCGGGCACTCGCGGATCAGGGCTTCCGCCCCTTCACCACCGAAGACGGCCTCCAACCGGCCGTCGTGTCCAACCTCGCCGAGGTAGGCGATCTCCCATCGCTCCTCGCCGTTCTCGTCATCGCCCTGGGCCTCGTCACCCTTCTGCATGCGGTGTCGCTGACGACACGGGCCAGCGGTCAGGAGGCGGGCACGTTGCGTGCGCTGGGTCTGCGACCGTGGGCCGTCGCGGTCATCGTCGAGACCCAGGGGATCGTTCTCGCGCTCCTCGCGCTGGCGGCGGGCATCCCACTGGGGTTGGCCCTGGGTCGTCAGATCTGGTCACCGATCGCGGGGCGGGCCCACGTGGTCGACCAGCCCGTCCCGCCATGGGGAGCCTTGGCCTGGGTGGGCGTGGTCGTGGTGGTCGGCGGCGCGGTGCTCGCCGTGCGGCCAGCCGTCCGCTCGAGCCGCCAGCGACCGGCGGCCGCGCTCCGCTCGGAGTGACGACGGCGGCCGCGCTCGCGAGCTCGTCGGGCGTGGGCGGATCGTCATCGGCGATCTCGGGCATGCCCGCGTCGCGGAACAGCTCGCCGGCCAGTCGCTCGATGGTCGGGACGGCCAGCAGGTCTTCCGCGGTGGCCGATCGGACTCGGATCAACCGAGGACCTGCGCGACGGCGTGCAGCCCGAGCCCGGCGAGGCCGCCGACCACCGTGCCGTTGATGCGGATGAACTGCAGGTCAGGCCCCAAGAGCAGCTCGAGGCGGTTGGAGGTCTCCTCGCCATCCCACCGGGCGATCGTGGTG
>JBKJSO010000368.1:0-4890 GCA_046595835.1 Acidimicrobiales bacterium
CTCAGGGTGAGAAGGTGATGATGTGGATCCGATGATCACCGTGGTGGCGTTCTCGGCGACCTTGCTCGCCGCGGTGCTGCTGTCCGCGGTCGCCAATCGCAGCGTGTTGTCCACCGCGGTCGTGTTCCTCGTCGAAGGTCCGCGGTGCATGGGCTGCTGCGTGACGAGAGCACTGGTCCCGCCAGGAGTTCTCGCTCTGACCGGCGCCCACCGATGACACCACGACAGCGTCCGCCGGCTGTGGACAGAATGGAGGAATTGTGAGGAAGTTCTCGATCCGCCCGACGCTCACCTTCAAGGGCCGCACGTTCAAGGGCCTCCGGGGCTGGTCAGGCAAGCCGCTGCACCCCCCGCTGACCGACTTCCCGATCGCCGCCTACGTGCTCGCCGCCGTCTTCGACGTCATCTCGGTCATCGGCGGCCGGGACCATGGCTGGGCAGGTGAGTTCTGGCACGCCGCCACCTACACCTTCATCGGTGGCGCCGCCGTGTCGGTGTTCGCCGCGTTGACCGGTCTGTGGGACGCGTGGAAGTCCTCCGAAGCCGGCACCCAGGCTCGGCGCACCATCAACGCCCACGCCACCGTCATGGTCACCGTGACCGTCCTGGCCCTAGCCGATGTCGCCTGGCGGCTCAACAGCTACAACACCGAAGCGGTGACACCGGTCGCCATCATGGTCCTGTCCGTGGTGGTCGCGCTGCTGGTGTCGGCCGGCGCGGCCTTCGGCGGGTCACTTGTCTACGAGTACGGCTTCAACGTCGAGACCGCCGGCGATCACCCCGCGTGGCACCTCTCCGAGACCGACGTGTTGCCCGGCCACCAGGACGAAGGAGAAACGTCATGACCTCCTCGACGCGCTCGGCGTGTTGCGGACCGTCTTTGACGACAGCGCGCAGGCGCCGGAGGCCGTGCCCGTGACGTCTGCCCAACGCGGGGGTGAGCGCCGATGACTGAGGAGCCCGGGGTCGTGGAGGTGTTCTTCGACTACACGTGCCCGTTCGCCTACCGGGCCCACCGATGGCTCGACCTGGTCGAGGTGCCGACGCGGTGGCGGCCGTTCTCGCTGCTGGAGCAGAACTACCGGGGAGAGGGCCCCCCGGTGTGGCGGCTGGCCGAACGCGCCGACGACATCTCACTCCTGCTGTTCGCCGGCCACCAATGGGTGCTGGCCGACGACGCCGACATCGTGGCTTACCGCCACGCCGCCTTCGCCGCCTGGCACGACAGCAACACCCGCCTTGCCATTGGCGACGTCGTCGCCATGGCCACCGCCGCCGGCGCGACCGGCGGCGACGCGGCGCTGCGGGAACACTTCTTCGACGCCGAAACCGAACACGACCAGGCCCGGACACTCGGGGTGTTCGGCTCGCCGACATTGGTCTTCGGTCCCGACGCCGCCGCCTACGTCAAGCTCGGCCGGGTCCCCGCCCCCGACCGCGCCAGCCGGGTGCTTGACGCGGTGGCCACCATGTCCGAGCTGCCATCTTTGATCGAAGTGAAACGCCCCGAGCCGCCGACCACACCAGGCGCCACCCGCCTCGCCGTCACCCCGGCATGAGCGAACGGCTCGTGGTCATCGGCGCCGACGCGGCGGGCATGAGCGCCGCCTCACAGGCCCGGCGCCGCAGGGGACCCGACGACCTCACCATCGTGGCCTTCGACCGGGGCGGGTACAGCTCGTACTCGGCCTGCGGCATCCCCTACTTCGTCAGCGGCACCGTCGACGATCTCGACTCGCTCATCGCCCGCACCCCCGAAACCTTCGACACCGACTTCGACATCGACGTACGCCTCCGCCATGAGATCCTCGACATCGACCTCGCCAAGGGAACGGTGCTGGCCCGCGACCTCGACGCCGGCACCGAAGCTTGGGAGAGCTTCGACCAGCTCATGGTCGCCACCGGCGCGATACCCCTCCGACCCCCCCTGCCCGGTATCGACGCCACGGGCATTCACGGCGTGCAAACCCTCGATGACGGCATCGCGCTCCGTAACGCGATCGCCGACGACGCGCCCCGCCGGGCGGTGATCGTCGGCAGCGGCTACATCGGCCTCGAGATGGCCGAAGCGTTCTGTGCGCTGGGAATCGACACCCACCTCGTCGACGCCGGACCCCAACCCATGTCAACTCTCGACCCCGACATGGGCGCCCTCGTCGCCGGCACGCTCCGAGAGTTCGGCACCACGCTGCACCTCGGCCAACTCGTCACCGGCTTCGACACCACCAACGGCCAGCTCACCGCGGTGGTCACCGACACCGCGACGATCCCGGCTGACATCGTGGTCCTCGGTCTCGGCGCTCAACCCAACGTCGCCCTCGCCGAAGCTGCCGGTGTGGCCATCGGTCCCAGCGGCGCCATCGCCGTCGACCGCCGCCAACACACCAGCATCGACCGTGTGTGGTCAGCGGGGGACTGCACCGAAAAGACCCACCGCGTCTCGGGGCGGCCCGTCGCCATCGCCCTGGGTACCCACGCCAACAAGCAAGGGCGGGTCGCCGGCATCAACCTCGGCGGTGGCTACGCCACCTTTCCCGGCGTGGTCGGCACTGCCGCCACCAAGGTCTGCGACCTCGAAGTGGCCCGCACCGGCCTCGGCGAAGCCGAGGCCACCGCGGCCGGTTTCGTCACCGAAGGAGTCGTCGCCGAATCCACCACCCGGGCCGGCTACTACCCCGGCGCCGCACCGATCACCACCAAGCTCATCGTCGAAGCGGGCACCGGACGCCTCCTCGGCGCCCAGATCGTCGGGCGCGAAGGCGCCGCCAAACGCATCGACGCACTCGCCCTCGCGCTCTGGAACGACATGACCGTCGGCGAGCTCCTCAACACCGACCTGTCCTACGCGCCCCCCTACGCGCCGACCTGGGACCCGATCCTCATCGCCGCCCGCAAAGCCTGGCAACGCGTCGAAGCCACGAGCCTCCACCGCTGAGACCCGCGCTCTCCAACCCCGTCGGCTCATCCTGGTCACTCATGGGTCCGCCTCTCCTGCATCCGCGCCGCGCCGGCTGCGCCGACGCGATCACTCTTCACGGCTCACCAACGTCTCCTTCATCTTCGCGATCGCGAACCCCCACGCCTGGTGGAGGTCCGTGGCCGGCGGTAGCGCGATCTCGTCCGGGTTGGTGACGACGTCGACGAGCGTCGGACCCTCGGTGCGGAAGGCGTCTCGTAGGGCTGCTTCGAGGTCATCGGGGTCTTCGACCCGCCAGGAGGTGAGGCCCATGGCTCGCGCCACCGCGGCGAGGTCGGGGTTGTCGAGCTTCGTGGCGTACTCGGGGAGTCCGGCCTGTTCCTGCTCCAGCTTCACCATGCCGAGCCGGCCGTTGTTGAACACGACGATGCGGACGGGGAGGTTCTCACTGACGGCCGTGAGGAGGTCACCGAGCAGCATGGTGAGGCCCCCATCGCCGCACATGGCGACGACCTCACGCTGCCGATCGAGCGCTTGGACGCCAAGGGCGTGCGGCATCGCGTTTGCCATGGAGCCCAAGTTGAACGACCCGATGAGCCGGCGGGTGCCGGTCATGCGTACAAAGCGCGCCAGCCAGACCGTCGACATCCCGGTATCGCTGGTGAAGACGGCATCGTCACCGGCCACCGCGTCGAGCATCGCCGCTACGAGCTCAGGTCTGATAGCGCCGGAGGGGTTCTCGACAAGCGGCCGGATCCTGGCCATCGCTCGGGAAGCGAGGGACTGCTCCCCGTCGTTGCGGACCAGCGCCTGCTGTCGATCGAGCCAGACCTCGTACCGCTCCCGGGCCGCTCGGAGGTGCGCACGGTCGGGCTTCGGGCTCACCTGGTCTCCGAGCGCGGCTATGGTGAGGCCCGCGTCCGCGACGAGGCCGAGGTCGACGCGTGTCCGTCGGCCGATGTGGCTGCCGTCCCGGTCCACTTGGATGGTGGTGACGTCGGAGGGGAGCCACTCGGGGTACGGGAAGTCGGTGCCGAGCATCAGTAGCAACTCGGCGCCGTCAAAGGCCACCTTGCTGGCGGGGTTTCCGATGAGGCCGCTCTGGCCGACCTCGAACGGGTTGTCCTGCTCCAGGCCCTCCTTTGCCTTGAGGGTGAGGACGATCGGCGCGGAGAGCCGGGCGGCCAGTTCCAGCAGTGCCGAACGGGCGGGGATCGCGCCACGGCCAGCGAGGATCGTGACCGTCGAGGCGCTATCGATGAGTGCCACTGCTTCGGCCAACAGCGCGGGGTCGGGTGCCGGCGTCGGACGTTGTGTCACGAAGCGCAAGGGGCGGTCCGATCCAGGGACTTCGAGCTCACCGACGTCGCCTGGCACCGTCAGCACCGCCACGCCACTCGCCGCGTACGCGGCGTTGACGGCCTGCTCGAGCAGGCGGGGCATCTGCGCAGCGGTCGTGATCGTGGCCCGGAATACCGCGACGTCGGTGAACAGCAGGTCATTGTCCACCTCTTGGAAGTAGCTGCTTCCGATCTCCGCGCGGGGCACCTGGCCGCAGATGGCCAGCACCGGCGCCTGGGACTTCGCCGCGTCCTACAGCCCGTTCAGCAGGTGCACCGAGCCCGGCCCGACCGTGCCCATGCACACGCCGAGGGTGCCGGAGACCTGTGCCTGCGCGCTGGCGGCGAAGGCGCCCACTTCCTCGTGCCGGACACCGATCCAGGAGATCCGGTCCTCTCGGCGGATGGCGTCGGTGATCGGGTTCAGCGCGTCCCCCGCGACACCCCACACGGTGGTGACGCCGAGCTCCACCAACCCTCCGACAATCTGCTCCGCGACGTTCACCGACGCCCGTCCGTCCCGGGTGCCGGAGCCATCACCGCTCGCGGACGATCAGCCACGTACAGCAGGTATCCACCGACGGCGACGTGGCCGACGCCTGGCACCAGGAAGAACGCGCCGAACACGGTTTG
>JBKJSO010000379.1:0-3994 GCA_046595835.1 Acidimicrobiales bacterium
CGGCGCCGCGCCGGTTCCCAGCGACGTAGCAGGTGGAGACCGAGACGAGGTGCGGGGTGACATCGAGGTCGTGCAGGGCGGCCACGATCCGACTCGGTCCGAGCAGGTTCACCTCGACGGCGCTGTCGAGGGGCGAGTCGAACGACACCGTGGCCGCGGAGTGGATGACGACGTCACAGGACGCGAGGGCGGCCCGCCCGCCGTCGTCGAGGCGCAGACCGTCGCGGCCGACATCGCCGGCGATGGGGGTGACGCGTGCTGCGACGAGGGCGGCGAAGCCCTCCTTGCCGTGCTCCGCCCGCAGGCGGTCGAAGGCATCGTTGCTGAAGATCTCCCGCTTGGCCCGCTGCTCGACCGTGGAGCGCTTCCCTGGCCGGATGAGGAGCACGAGCTCGCAGCCGGGCACGCAGCGGAGCAATCGCTCGATCAGCGCCGTGCCCAGGAAGCCCGTGCCGCCGGTGATCGCGATGCGTTTGCCGGCGAGGCCCTCGGGGATCACCGCATCTGTCTACCATCTGGTAGATGGCGACGGTGGAGCGAACGAAGCGAGCGACCGCCGATCGCATCCTGGTCGTGGCCATGGCTGAGTTCGGCACCCGGGGCTACGAGGCCACCTCGCTCGACGACCTGGCCCGCACCCTTGGGATCCGCAAGCAGACGATCCTCTACTGGTACCCATCCAAGGAGCTGCTCCTCGAGGCGGTGGTGGATCGCTGCGCGCAAGAGGTGACCCGTCGATTGGAGCGGGGGCTGGCCCAAGCCGGCGAGGGCTTCGACCGGGTGGAGGCGATCGTGCGGGTGATGTTCCGGCTCGCCGCCCGGCACCCGACGATGCTCGGCTTCCTGCGCGAGGTGACCCGGCTGGGCCCCCCGGCGTCGGCACGACTCCTCACGCAGCTCCAGCCGCTGGTGGATCGCGCAGCGGGCTACCTCGAAGACGAGATGGACGCGGGGCGCATGCGAAGGCACGACCCTCGGCTGCTACTGCTGGCGGCGTACTCGATGGTGACTGGGCTGGCGACCGAGGTGGAGGTGCTCGAGGCCTTCGGCGAGGAGCGCAGCCTGGCCTCGCTGGTGCGGCGTCGAGACGAGCTGTTGTCGCTCCTACGCGCGTCGCTGCTCGTGAAGTGATGAACTGGTGGGCGGACAGACAGCGGGCGACGGAGGGGCGACATGGGCAGAGGCGAGATCGACTTGACGACGCTGTACCGGGCGCCGGTCACGGTGTGCGGGCAGCGGGGCAGCGGGCGCTACCACGCCACGTTGGCAGCCTGGGACCGGTTGGTGCTCGATGTCCAGGACGGCGACCACGCCGCTGACCCGGAGATCGGCGAGCTCGTGTCGATCGGTGTGCCCGATGAGCGCGGCTGGGTGACCGGCGAGGTGCGCGTCGTCGCCCAGCGGGGCCAGCACGGCCTCGTCACGACCGCACCCGAGCTGCGCATCTCGCAGCGACGTGCGTCCCATCGGGTGAGCCTGCTCTTGCACGTCGACGTGTCCGAGGTCGACGGCGAGCCGCCGGGATGGGTGGCCGGCGAGACGGTCGACGTGTCCGAGGACGGCTTCGCCGCGCAGGTGCCTCCGATCGGCATCGTGTCGGGCGATCACCTCGGTGTGCGGCTCACCCTTCCCGACGGCACCGTGGTGTCCGGCGAGGCGGAGGCCATCGCGGGTGGTCCGCTGGTGCGGGCCCGATGGACGACGCTGCCCGAGCGGGCCCGCAATCTCGTCGCTCAGGCCATCAGCGACGCAGAGCACGCTCCGGGCGACTGAGCGCGTTGGCGCCGAATCACTACGGCTTGGTGGAGAAGCGGGATGGGGAACGAAGAGGTGGTGGAGGCAGGGATCGTAGAACTAGTTTCATCGGGTCATGCCGCCGCGCTCGCACACCGCCGAGCTTCGCGAATGGCATGGCGTCAGCCACTAACAACCATCGGGATACCGATCATCGGCACGGTGTCCAAGGACATCAATGCCGCCCATCGCACAGCGAACGATCCCTCCGCACACGCCATGGCCCCCGCCCTCGGTAAGTGAAGTAGGGGCTGGGTCGCGTCAGTCGATTGCTCTCGCTCGCGGCAGGGCGGCGCAACAGCAGTCGTCGCGGCCGCACGGCCCTAGCACGACGCCACGGTCGACCACGCAGCCACAGTCAGCGCAGGCGATCTCCATGAGGCGAAGAATAGCCCCCGGCACCGTCACACCCCCGGCGCGACACTCCCTAGATGGCCTGGTCGACCGGCCCTCGCGACGATCTCAACACTGTCGCCCATCGGATGCTCGACGGGTCAGCGAGGACCGCCCGGCGACTGTGCCTCGCGGATCACTCGATCGGTTCGTGGGAGGGCTGGGACAGGAAGTCGAGGTTGAGCGGTGTCCAGAGCAACGGTTCGTCGACCACGGGGAGCGGAGAGACCACACTCTCAGATGGTCGTATCGCAGCGCCGTGGTAGGGGGCGAGGCGATCCGTCAGATCGATCACGATGTCTTCGTCGTCGGCAAGGTGCTGAGCCTGACGGCGTTTGAGCAGACGTGGCATCAGAACCTCCCCAGCTGCAGGATCTGGACTATTCCACAGGAACGGGATGCATCGCCTAAATGCCGCTCCGCAGATGGCAGCAGCGGCGAGGCGCCGTCGAGCCGTCGTTGGTTCAGTGATCGGCCGCCCGGAGCGGGCGGGGGCGTGCGCTCCCGGTCCGGGCCACTGCGGGCGCGAGGGACTGCGCGACCGTCTCGTCGTGTTGCTCCTCGACCCATCGAACCGGAGGCGCCGGGGCAGCGGCGGGGCCGTATTGGTAGTTGGTGATCAGGCTGACCGCCAGGACTGCGATGCCGGCACCGATGTAGAACAAGCTGATCCCGACTTCGCTGGAACGAAAGCCAAGCGCGAACGGCGAGACCAGTAGCAGGGCGGCGGCGAGATAGTCGCCCGCGGAGTGGACCTTGAACGGCAGCACCTTGATCAGCCCGAGCGGGTACCGGGTGAGCAGGCTGACCACGAGCACGACCGAACCGATCACGACCCCGGCCGCCAGCGCCTTGCCGGAATCGGCGGCGACAAGCGCAACTGCGATGAGCGCGATTCCGACGGCGTAGTCGGCGATGGCGTGCAGCCATGCCGGCAGAACCTTGATGAGTGACACGTGGGCGCTCCCTTGTTGACGAGATCTGAGGACCCTTAGAGTCCGGCACGCGGGGGCGGTCTGGATGACAACCCCGCAGCCGGTTGCTCGCCGAGCGTTCGCCGTGTCGTTGACGCATGGCTCTTCGTCATCCGAGGCAACGTTGGCTACGAACTAGAGCCGTGAACACAGTTGAAGCTCCGCTGCTGCGCCGCCCGACGACCCCGCTTGTCGTGGCCGCGGCTGCGTTCGTCGGGGCGGGCGGGTTCATCCACCTTCGAGACTGGCTCGACATCTACCGCCGCGTCCCGGCGTCGGCGCCCGGCGCCGCAGTCGTTCGGGTCGGGTTCCCGATCAACGCCGGGCTGTCGTTGCTGCTCGCTGTCGCGTTGGTGGTCACGATGTTCGCGTTTCGACGGTTCGCCCCGCTGGTGGTCGGCGCGTCGGTCGTGTTCGAGGCCGGCTCGCTGGGTGTGCTGATCCTGAGCAGGACCGGCAACGTTGCTGGTTGGATGGAGCCCGTGTGGACCGACGGCGCCAACCAGACCAGAGCGGTCGAGATCGGCGCCATGGCGGCGCTGGCTGCGGTGGTCGCTGTTGTCGCCCTACGGCACCGGCAACGGCGGGAAGAGACCCGTAGCTGAACGCTCGCTGAGCCCGCGACAACCATGGCGTGACGATGCGAGTGGTCAGTCCAGGGCGATGGGTCGAACGTCGACGAGGAGCGGGGCAAGGTGGTTCAGCCCGGCCCGGATCCGCGACTTGATCGTGCCCTCCGGCTCCCCGAGCGCAACGGCCGCCTGCCGGTAGGTGCACTCGCCGTAGAACGCGGTGACGATCGCGTCCTTCTCCCTGAGCGGCAGGGTGTCGAG
>JBKJSO010000036.1:0-3393 GCA_046595835.1 Acidimicrobiales bacterium
AGCCACCACAAGAGCGTGCTGCGCAAGCCCGTGAAGCCCGACCTCAAGCTCCTCTACCCGCCCTATCGGGGTCGCATCGAGAAGCTGGTCCGCAAGATCCTCCGCTGACAGCCCTGACGCGGGTCAGGCGTCCGCGCCGGCATTGAGCGGCCGATCCGTGGCGAGCCGCGTTCGGATCTCGCGGAGCTGGGCGGGGAGCGACACCTCGATGAGTCCCTTCTCCACGTAGGCGTGCGCGCCCCGCTTGAGGGCTTCCTGGGACGCGGACCCCGCGCTGAAGCCGGAGAACACGACGATGAGGGTGTCGGGGGAGGCGACTCTGATCTCCGGGATGGCGGCGAGCCCGTCGAGGACCGGCATGGCGAGGTCGAGCAGCACGATGTCGGGCTGGTGGACCACCACCTGGTGGATGGCCTGGACTCCGTCGACCGCCTCGGCCACCACCTCAAAGTCAGCCTCGGCCGCGAGGAGCATGGACGTCAGCAACCGGATGTCGCTCGAGTCATCCGCGATGACGACGCGGACAGGCGCGCCCACCGGAGCCGTTGCAGGAGCCGGTTCCGCAGCATCGACCGGGTGCGAGTTGAGGAAGGAGTGCGCAGGTCGGCTCCGCACCAGCCCGGCGGGGTCGAGCTCCTCGCCGCTGGCCCTGAGCAGGTCGCCGATGATGGAGCGGGCCGCGAGGAGCGAGCCGCTGAGCGCGGTGGTGGCCTTGTCGACCAGGCCCAGCTCGAGGGCGAAGAGCCCGGTGGCCAGCCCCTGCACGACGTTGTCGTTCAGCTCCAGGGCCCGGGTTCGCCGTTCTTGCACCTCGGTCAGCCGACGCTCGCTCCTGGCCAGCTCGTGCATGGCCAAGCGGAAGTCGGTGACGTCCTGGCAGCTGCCGATGATCTTGACCGGCACGGTCTGCGCGTCGACGATCACATGCCCCCAGCTGGCCAGCTGCCGTACGGACCCATCAGGGCGGACGATGCGCTCCTCGATCCGGTAGTCACGCCGTCCCTCATAGGCCTCGTACACCGACGCTCGCACAGCGTCGCGGTCGTCCTCGTGGATCCGCTCCAAGAACTCCTCGAAGGTCGGTTCGAACGCTTGGGGCTCGTCCCCGAAGATCCGGAACAGCTCGTCGCTCCAGCGCACCTTGTCGGCCACGATGTCCCACTCGAAGCACCCCACGTGGGTGTGGCGCTGCGCCTCCAACAGCGCGCCGGACCGGTCGATGTGCTGACGCTCGCTCCAGTGACGCAGCAACGTGACGGCCAGCTCGTCCGCCACCGCCCCCGCGAAGCCAAGGGCGGCTCCTCCTTCGTCCCATCCCTGCGGGGGCGGGGACAGTCGGAGCGCCGCCAACGGCCCAGAAACCCCGCGCACGAGCACCCAGGCCACGCCGTGCTCGTCCACAACAGGCCCTTCCGCAGTCATCCAGGCGGGAACCGTGGTGGCCTCCTCGGGGCGGTCGGCCGGGACGATCGCCAGCCCGCTCTGCTCAACGGCCGCCAGCAAGTCGATCTCGTGCACCACCAGGAGGTCCTCGCCCGCAAGGGGAGCGGCAACGACGTCGATCCGCGGCGTGCCGGTCCCGGTCATCAAGCACGCTGACGCAGTGGCAAGGACCGAGGCGAGGCTGTCGCCACGCAGGCCGCTGTGGCGCGCCGTCGTGCGGACGAACTCCAACAGCAGCCGGTCGTACTCACTCATCGGCCACCCCCGAGTGCCTGCCGGACGATGCTGCCGGCGCCTGCCGACAGGGTACGTCCAGTCGGCCGAGAACCACGCACGACTCGACAAGGCGACGAGGAGAAATCCGGGATTCCCCCTAATAGATAGGAACCGCTATGTTTCCACCGTGGCCACACAGGGGGAGCGGCGAGCAGAGACGCGCCAGCGCCTGCTCGACGCGGCGGCGGAGCTCTTCGCCGAGCGCGGCATCGAGGCGTCGTCGGTCGACGCCATCGCGGAGCGGGCCGAGCGCACCTCCGGCGCGATCTACGACCACTTCGACGGCAAGCCCGGCCTGCTGTTCGCGCTCCTCGAGGGGTGGGTCGACGACGTTGCGGTCGCCATCGGCGCCGAGCTGGCCGCGGCTACTTCGCTCGACGAGCGGCTGGCCTCGCTGTGGCGCAACGTGTCCGACCCGCCCACGGGCGATGGTCGCTGGATCGCCCTCGAGCACGAGCTGTGGAGCTACGCCGCGCGCAACGATCAGGCCCGCGCCCACCTCGCTCGCCGCTACCGCGCCGCCTGGGACGGCGTCGACGACGCGGTGGCGGGCTGGGACGGTGCTCCGCCCGAGTCCGGGATGCGGGTGGGGCCAGCCGTGATCGGGCTGCTGCTGGGCCTGGAGATGATGCGTCGGGTCGACCCCGACGCGGTGACCGACGACCTGGCGATCGCCGCGCTCCGCGGCGTCGTCACCGCCATGACAACAGGGGTGCACGCATGACGCTGACCGACGACGTGCAGGGGATCGACCTCCTCGCCTCCACCTGGGGACGCGGAGCGCCGCATGACCAGTTCGATCGCCTCCGCCGGCAGGCGCCGGTGTACTGGCACCCGCAGGTGGACGACACCGGGTTCTGGGCCATCACCAAACACGCCGACGTGCGGGCCGTGAGCCACGACCACCGCACCTACTCGTCCGAGGTGGGCGGTACGTTCATCCCGTCGTCTGACGAGGAGGCGCTGGCCAACCTACGCCTCACGATCCTCAACATGGATCCGCCGAAGCACAACCGCTACCGACGTCTCGTGTCGAAGGGCTTCACCCCGCGCATGATCGCGGCGCTCGTGGAGGAGATCGAGCGCCGGGCCGCCGCGGTCGTCGACGGCGTGTGCGAGAAGGGGGAGGTGGAGTTCGTCGAGGAGATCGCGGCGCAGGTGCCCGTGCAGATGATCTGCGAGATGATCGGCCTCGAGAAGGAGAGCTGGCCTCGCATGTTCGAGATCTCCAACCAGCTCATCGGGTCGCGTGACGACCCCGACTTCCAGGCGCTCCCCGGGGGTCCCGAGGCCGCCGCCATGGAGATCTACGCACTGTGCGACGCGGTGGCCGCCGATCGTCGGGTCAACCCGCGCGACGACATCATGACGCTGCTCGTGCAGGCCGAGGTCGACGGAGAGCGTCTCGACGACTTCGAGCTCAACATGTTCTTCCTCACGCTCGTCGTGGCCGGCAACGAGACCACCCGCAACCTCATCAACCACTCGATGCTCGCCCTCATCGACCATCCCGATCAGGCGCAGCGACTGCGCGACGATCCGTCGCTGTGGGACTCCGCCGTGGAGGAGATGCTGCGCTGGGGCAGCTCGATCCACAACTTCCGCCGCACGGCCACCGTGGACACCGAGCTGCGTGGCGTACCGATCACCGCCGGCGACAAGGTGGTCCTCTAC
>JBKJSO010000047.1:0-7019 GCA_046595835.1 Acidimicrobiales bacterium
GAAGTACAAGAACCCCTACAAGGACCTCGGCGACAACCGGCGGTTGCGCAACTGGGACAACGAGATGCGCAACTCCCAGCAGGAGGCCGACGGCGTGGCGGCCGAGGTCGTGTTCCCCAACACCGTGCCCCCGTTCTTCCCCAGCTTCGTGCTGTTCGCCAAGCCACCCACCGACGAGGAGTACCGGCATCGCCGCGCCGGTGTGCACGCCCACAACCGCTGGCTGGTCGACTGGTGCAACGAGTTCCCCGAGCGTCGTGCGGGGGTCGGCCAGATCTTCCTCAACGACGTCGACGATGCCATCGAGGACGTGCACTGGATCAAGGAGCACGGCCTGCGAGGCGGGATCCTGCTCCCGAACATCGCGCCCGATGTGAAGTGGGTGAAGCCGCTCTACGACCCGATCTACGACCGCCTCTGGGAGGTGTGCCAGGACCTCGAGGTGCCCGTCAACGTGCACAGCGGCACCGGCAACCCCGACTACGGCGCCTACACCACGTCGATGCTCCTCTACATCAACGAGGTGGTGTTCTACTCGCAGCGTCCCTTCGTGCAGATGGTGCTCTCGGGGGTGTTCGAACGCTTCCCGCGGCTGCGCTTCGTGATGACCGAGGCCGGGTGCTCCTGGGTGCCGCCACTGCTCGCTCAGCTCGACCGCACGCTGGCCAGCATCCGCGACACGGGCGCCACCGGCGAGATCCGCTACGGGGCCGACCAGCTGGTGGCTCGATCGGCCACCGACTACTTCCGGCAGAACGTGTGGATGGGCGTGAGCAACCCGGGCCCCGCCGACGTGGCCGCCCGGCACGAGATCGGCGTCGACCGCTTCATGTGGGGCAGCGACTACCCGCACGACGAGGGCAGCCATCCGTACACCCGCGAGCACCTGCGTGCGCGCTACAGCGACGTCGACCCCTCCGAGGTGCGGATGATGCTCTCGGAGAACGCGGCCAAGCTCTACGACTTCGACCTCGCGGCCCTCGCCCCCCTCGCCGCCCGGATCGGCCCGACGGTGGGTGAGATCGCCACCCCCATCGAGGGCGTCCCCGACGACGCGCTCGGCAAGATGTCACAGGACATGGACGCCCGGGCCATCACATGACCGGTCTCGGCCAGGGCGGTGATCTCGTGCTGATCGACGAGCCCGCCCCGCGGGTCCGCCGACTCACCCTCAACCGCCCCGAGAAGCGCAACGCGCTGAACCACCCCCTGCGCGGGCACCTGATCGAGGCCTTGCAGGCCGCCGACCTCGACCCTGAGATCCGCGTCAGCATCATCCGTGGGGCGGGCTCGTCGTTCTCGGCGGGCTACGACCTCGGCGGCGGCAACGAGGGCCACGACTACCCCCACTTCACCGCGCCCGGCGAAGGCCAGTGGCCCCGTCACGTCACCGAGACCTGGATGGGCATCTGGGATCTCCAGAAGCCCGTGATCGCGCAGGTGCACGGCTACTGCCTGGCCGGGGGCAGCGAGCTGGCCACCGGCTGCGACCTCGTCTACGTGGCCGACGACGCCAAGATGGGGTATCCCGCCGTGCGCTTCGGCGTGCCCGACATGCAGTTCCACGCCTGGCTGCTCGGCATGCGAGCTGCCATGGAGATGATGGTCACGGGCGACTCGATCTCGGGCACGGAGGCGGTGCGGCTCGGCTGGGCCAACCGAGCCTTCGCGGAGCGCGAGCTCGACGCGGAGGTGCTCGCCATCGCGCAGCGGATCGCACTGCTGCCGCCCGACATCGTGCAGCTCAACAAGCGCACCGTCCACCGGGCCATGGACCACATGGGCCTGCGCCACTCGATCCGCGCCGGCACCGACATCTGCGCGCTGGGGATCCACCAGGAGAGCTTCGAGGTGTTCCTGGACGAGATGCGCGCCACGGGCCTCACCGCCGCCTTGCAGCGCCGCGACGAGCCCTTCGGCGACTACCGCACGGTCGAGCCGCACCCGGATCCCTCCTGAGGGCGGCACGCCCGGGTACCGTCCGAACGTGACCGAGGCTCCCCACCCGGCCGCGAGCCCCGTGCCGTGGCGCACCATCTGGGCCGTGATCGGGTCCGTGGGCTTGTCCATCGTCGCCTACCGCACCTACCTCGCGCTGGCCCACGTCGTGACCCTCCTCGTGGTGGCCGGGTTCTTCGCCATCGTGCTGAACCCCGCGGTCGACGCGCTGGAGCGCCGAACCAAGATCCGACGCGGGCTGGCCACCGGCATCGTGTTCATCGTGGGCTTGGGACTGGTGGCGGGGATGCTCTACGCGTTCATCCGGCCCCTGGCCGAGCAGGGCTCGACGTTCGCCAAGGACCTGCCGGGCTACGTCGACGATGCCCGCCACGGGCGCGGCGCCGTCGGTGACCTCGTCGATCGCTACAACCTTGAGGACTACGTGCAGCGCAACCAGGAGCGCCTGAGCAAGGGTCTCACCAACCTCGGTGCCCCCGCCCTCGACCTCGCCCGCACCGTCTTCGCTGGCCTCTTCGCCGCCGTCACGATCCTCGTGCTGCTGTTCCTGATGCTCATGGAGGCGGGCACCATCACGCGCACCGCCCTCAACCTGGTACCGGTCCGGCGGCGCGAGCGAGTGCGCCGGGTGGCCAGCGACGCGTCGCGCGCCGTATCGGGGTACGTGTTCGGGAACCTCGTGATCAGCGTGATCGCCGGCATTGCGGCGTGGGTGGTGCTCGCGCTGCTGGGCGTGCCCTACGCCGGCGTGCTGGGCCTGTTCGTGGCCTTCGCCGACCTCATCCCCCTTGTGGGCGCCACGCTTGGCGCGGTGCCCACGATCGCCTTTGCGTTCCTGCACTCCACGGCCGCCGGGGTGGTCTCGCTGATCTTCTTCATCGTGTACCAGCAGTTCGAGAACCACGTGCTGCAGGTGTCGATCATGTCGCGCACCGTCAACGTGAACCCCCTCACCGTGCTGGTGAGCGTGCTCGTGGGCGTGGAGCTGTTCGGGCTGCTCGGCGCCCTGCTCGCCATCCCCGCGGCAGGCATCATCCAGGTGGTGGTCAGCGACCTGTACGGCGAGCGCGATGGATTGGGCAGCGTCGCGCCCGCTGACAACGTGACCAGCTGAGGGCGTCAGATCCGTTCGAGCAGGTCGCCGTCGAACAGCGGCGCCACGCCAAGCGCATCGACGTCGGCCTTCAGCTCGGCGTGGGAAGGAACAGGAGACGGTTCGGCCGCGGCCGCCAGGATCGTGCGCAGCAGACGGGCATCGCTGGAGGTGTTGAGGAACAGCTGGCCGTGGCTGAGCACCCAGCGCACCGCCCGAACGATGGCGTCGGGTTCGGTGACGGGTTCGTACCA
Source organism: Acidimicrobiales bacterium (assembly GCA_046595835.1). Taxonomy (GTDB): domain Bacteria; phylum Actinomycetota; class Acidimicrobiia; order Acidimicrobiales; family VFJN01; genus VFJN01. Next base: position 3,307 of record JBKJSO010000047.1, read on the forward strand.
GCTGAAGCGCTGGCCCTCGTGGCCGTCGGGCCACCGACGGCGAGCGATCGCCTTGATGGTCTGCACGGCCACCTGGTCCTCCGCGCAGCGCGCAAGCAGCTCGTCGACATCAGCGCGGTACGCCGCGTCCTGGAGCCCGACGAAGCTGAAGGGCAGGAGCACCGAAGCGAACGGAAAGCGCTCCAGGCTGCGCAGGTGCATGCGGGCGATCCGGTTGCCGTGGCCCGTCACGCCGATGTTGCGCACCAGCCCCTCGTCGCGAGCACGGGCCATGGCCTCCACGACCCCACCCGGCCCGTGCGCCACCTCCCACTCGTCGGGCTCCACCAGGTTGTGGAGCTGGATCGAGTCGACGTAGTCCACCTGCAACCGTTCGAGCGAACGCTCGAGCTCGGCCCTGGCCGCGTCGCCCCGACGTTCGCCGGTCTTGGTGGCCAGGAAGAAGCGGGAGCGGTGCGCAGCCATCCACGGGCCGATGCGCAGCTCGGAGTCGCCGTAGCTCGCGGCCGTGTCGAGGTGGTTCACCCCGGCATCGAGCAGCACCTGGAGCACCTCGTCGGCCCGCTCTTGGCGCATGCCGCCCAGAGCAGCCGCCCCGAAGATCACGCGGGAGCTGTCGTGGCCGGTGCGGCCGAAGGGTGCGGTGGCGAGCATGCCGCGAACCTACGCCCGTTCAGGCGGGCGTGATCCGCGAGACCGTCGACATCGAGTGACGTGGCATCGGCCAGAGGACCGCGCTCACACGGGTGCTTCGATGGGCAGCCGTGGCGATCGGGTGGGCGGGAGGTGATCCTGCAGGTCGTCGACGAGATCGTCGCGCAGGGCCCGCACGCCTGGATCGTCCCACCGGTTCACCTGCTGCAGCGGGTCGTCGACCAGCGAGTAGAGCTCACCCTCAGTCCCGTCATGGACGGTGCCCGGCCGGTAGTTGGTGCACACCCAGCCGTCGCGGGTGATGGTGCGCAGGTGCACGCCCACGCCCATCAGCTCGCTGTCCCACTCGGTGATGGCCCGCTCGAGACCGCGCGCCACCGCATCGGCGTCGTCGACCGGGAGGGCCTGCCCCTCCATCCACTCCGTGGGAGGCAGCGCCGCGATCTGGCAGAACGTGGGCGCCAGGTCGTCGAGCCCCACGGGTGTCGTGACGGTGGCCGGCGCGACGCCCGCCGACGGAGCCGGTCGCCAGATGAGCGGGAGCCGCATCAGGCCGTCCACGTGGTACGGCCCCTTGAACAAGAGCCCGAAGTCGCCGCCGAGCTCGCCGTGGTCGGTGGTGAACACCACGTCGAGGTCGTCGGCCCACCCGCGAGCCGCCACCGCGGCGAGCACTCGACCCAGTGCCTCGTCGATGAGCTCCACCTCGATGGCGTTGCGAGCGTTCACCTCGCGGAGCTGATCCGCCGTGAGCGTGGCCGGCACCCAGCGGGTGGGGGCTTCGTAGTTGGACACCAGCCGGCCGTCGTACCAGAGGCGCCAGTGGCGCGGCTTGGCGTCGAGGATGCGCTCCCGCTCCCCCGCTGACTCGGGATAGCCCGCCGGCAGCGGCACGTCGCGCCAGTCGATCCGACCCAGCTCCGAGGCGGGTGGGTCCCACGGGTGATGCGGATCGGGGAAGCTCATCCACGCGAACCAGTCGTCGTCGGTGTCGAGCCCGTCGAGCCACGCGATCGTGCGATCGGCCACCCAGTCGGTGTGGTACCAGTCGCGCGGCACCGGGTTGTCCTTCACCTGGGGGGCGCCGGTGGCACCGCCGCCGGCCGCGTTCACCTCGAGCTCGGCATCGAGCACCGCGTAGAAGCCGCCGAGCGCCTCAGGGTGCTCCTCCATCATCCAGCGGGCGTAGTGCAGCGCCCCCATCGGGCTGTGGGTGGCGAACTCGAGGTGATCGAAGCCCCGATGCGGGCCCACGGTGCCGTCGTGCCACGGCGAGTCGACCGTGGGCACACCCGCCCGCGCCAGGTTGTTCTCCGGGAAGCGCCCGAACGGATCGAGGAAGGGCTCGAAGTGCGGCTTGCCCACCAGCGCCGTGCAGTAGCCGGCGCGGTGCAGCTCGGCGGCCACCGACGGCGCGTCGACAGGAAGGGCCACGCCGTTCATCCAGACGCCGTGGGTGCTCGGGTGCTGGCCCGTGAGCATCGTGGACCGCGAGGGCATGCACACCACCGATTGAGGGACGGCGCGCTCGTAGCGGATGCCCTCGGCGGCCAGAGCGTCGACGACGGGTGTGCGGCTCAGGGCGCCGCCGTTGCAGCCGAGCGTGTCGTAGCGCTGCTGGTCGGTGGTGACGAAGAGGATCTTGCGGCCCATCAGCGGGAGCCCTCCGGGATCGATGTGGCAGCGTCGTCACGAGCACCGAGGGCGGTCACCGCAGCCAGGGCGGGGCCCGTCCCCCGCTCCAGCTGGTCGGCCAGCTCGGCGAGGGCTGCGGTCATGGCGCCGCCCAGCACCACGGCCATCGGCGCCGGATCGGCATCGCTGGCGTAGGTCACGAGACAAGTCCCCTCGCTGAGCTCGATCACGTCGATCGAGGCCAGGTGCTCACGGAAGAACCCGCCCGAGATGCGGTACTGGAAGCGGCGCTGGATCGGGTCGTTCGTGAGGATCTCCTCCACCAGGGTGAGGCCGACACCTGTGGTGATGGTGCGGGTGCGACCGTCGACCTGGCACTCCACGATCCCCGGGAACCAGTGGTGGAGCGCCTCGGGGCGGCCGATGACCGCCCACGCGGCCTCGGCGCTCACGTGGATCACTCGTTGACGGCGTTCGCTGCCCCGCATCGCGGCCCAGCCTATCTATTGACACGCGATCTGACAATACCTACCTTGGGCCCATGCCGAACCTCTTGCTCGACTCCCTGCAGCGCCGGATGCGAGCGATGCACTCGCTCTACGAGGACGCCCTCGCCACGATGGACCTCTCCCACGTGAACCACTTCGAGCGCGAAGGGGTTCTGCCCATCGCCTTCTGCCTGTTCCACTACACGAACATGCAGGACGTCTCCGGCGCCGTGATCAGCGGCCAGCCGGTCGTGTGGAACGACGACTGGCAGGCCCGGGTGCAGATGGCCATCAACGACCACGGCAAGGAGCGCACGGTCGGCGAGATGATCCACCAGCGCATCGGCGACTACGACGCGTTCGGCGAGTACCAACGGGCCGTGTTCGCCCGCACCGAGGCGTGGCTCGCCGACCTCGATCCCGCCGAGCTCGACCGGCTGATCATCCCCCGACCCCTGCCTGCAGTGGTGGCCAACACCTACAGCGCCCGCGTGGCCGGCGACGAGGGCATCACCGTGCTCGACGCCATCGAGTGCTGGATCTACCAGCACGGCCTGCGCCACATGGGCGAGATCGAGCTGGCGCGCGGCCTCGTCGGCCTCGGCGGCATGACAAGCTGACCCGGATTACCCAAGCGATGCCCTGGGTAGGGACGGCGCCATGACGGACGTGGCGGTCGACGAACGGGGTCCGTGGGCCGTTGAGCTCACCGATCTGGTGACGGCGGCCTCGGGCGGCCTGCTCTTCGGCATCCCCATGCTCTTCACGATGGAGGTGTGGTGGACCGGATCGCACACCACCCCACTCCAGGCGGCCGGCATGCTGGGGCTGACAGCCGTCCCGCTCGTGATCCTCAACCTCACGGATGGGTTCCGCTCCACCAAGGACGTGCGCGTGCGTGACGCGCTGATCGACAGCGTGGAGGCCCTGGCGTTG
>JBKJSO010000112.1:0-3054 GCA_046595835.1 Acidimicrobiales bacterium
GCCGCGATGGCCACCCAGGCCCAGGGCACCGACCAGGTCGTCGGGCAGGCCCTCACCTTCCAGAGCCTCTACTTCGTGGGCGCGGTGCTCTTCGTCGTCACCCTCGTGCTCAACATCTTCGCCAACCGGTTCGTGCGTCGGGTTCGGGAGCGCTACTGATGGCCCTCACCACCGTCGGCACAGGGGCTCAGGCGGCGACGCGCAGCGTGCGCGAGCAGCTCACCGCCGGCAAGGCGGACGTGAAGGGCATCGCCTTCAAGCTCCTCCTGCTCGCCTCGCTCGGTGTCTCCATCGCCGTGCTCGCCTCGTTGTTCCTCGACGTGGGCACGACGGGGGCGACCGTGTTCACGACTCGAGCCGAGTCGTTCCTCTCCGGCGGCCTGCGGACCAAAGCCGACGCGGCGGGCGTGTTCCAGGCGATTCGCGGCACGTTCTGGATCGGGGTCTTCGTGGTGGGCCTGTCGTTCCCCATCGGGATCGCGTCCGCCGTCTACCTCGAAGAGTACGCCACCAAGGGCCGGCTGGCCCGCTTCATCGACCTCAACATCCGCAACCTGGCGGGGGTGCCCTCGATCGTCTACGGGATCCTCGGGCTCACGATCTTCGTGAAGCAGCTGTCGGGGCTCACCGGTGGCCGTTCGGTGATGGCCGCTGGCATCACCCTGGCCATCCTCGTGCTGCCCATCGTGATCATCACATCGGCCGAGGCCGTGCGCGCCGTCCCCTCCACCCTGCGGGAGGCCGCCTACGGCGTCGGAGCGACCCGCTGGGAGGTCACCCGCTCACAGGTGCTGCCCTACGCCCTGCCGGGGATCATCACCGGCACGGTGCTGGCCCTGGCCCGCGCCATCGGTGAGGCCGCACCCCTCCTGCTCTGCGGGGCGGTCACCGGCTTGCTGCCCGGCAAGGACGGCCTCCTCGACGTCTCCCAGCTGCACGAGCGCTTCACCGCCCTACCGATCGTGATCGCCGACTGGGCTCGCACGCCCCGTGCCGGCTTCGATGAGCTGGCCGCAGCCGCCATCATCGTGATGCTGCTGATCGTGCTGGCGATGAACACGATCGCCATCGTGCTGCGCACCCGGTTCGAGAAGAAGAGGACGTGACCTGGATGGTCCCCGACACCACACCCGCCATCGACGTCAGCCACGTGGCGAGCGAGGAGCCCGCCCGTGGCACGGCTCCCGGGGTCGAGCAGCACCGCGAGGTGGTGTTCGACGTGCGCGGCCTCAACGTGTTCTACGGCGCCTTTCGGGCCGTTCGGGACGTCGACATCGAGGTCGGCCGCAAGGAGATCACTGCCTTCATCGGTCCGTCGGGCTGCGGCAAGACCACGGTGCTGCGCTGCTTCAACCGCATGAACGACCTCATCGAGACTGCTCGCGTCGAGGGGTCGATCACCTATCACGGGGTCGACCTCTACGACCGGGAGGTCAACCCGGTGGAGGTGCGGCGTCGCATCGGGATGGTGTTCCAGAAGCCCAACCCGTTCCCCAAGTCGATCTACGACAACGTCGCCTACGGTCCCAAGATCGCCGGTGTGAAGGGGAACATGGACGACATCGTCGAGCGGGCGCTGCACGGCGCCGCGCTGTGGGACGAGGTCAAGGACCGGCTCAAGGCGTCGGGCATGAGCCTCTCGGGTGGCCAGCAGCAGCGCCTCTGCATCGCGCGAGCGATCGCCAACGATCCCGAGGTGCTGTTGATGGACGAGCCCTGCTCGGCCCTCGACCCGATCGCGACGGCCCGCATCGAGGACCTGATGCAGGAGATCAAGGATCAGTTCACGATCGTCATCGTCACCCACAACATGCAGCAGGCGGCCCGAGTGAGCGATCGCACGGCCTTCTTCACGACCGAGGTGAGCTCGGAGAACGACTCGCGCACCGGGCTGCTGGTGGAGTGCGATAGCACCGACAAGATGTTCTCCAACCCGAGCGATGAGCGCACGGAGAACTACATCACCGGCCGGTTCGGCTGACGGGGGCGACATGACCGAGACGCGATCGACCTTCCACCATCAGCTCGACGAGATCCGTCGCGATCTCATCCGCGCCGCGGCTCGGGTCACCGAGACGATCATGCGCGGAACCCAGGCCCTGCTCGACCTCGACCTCGAGGCCGCGCAGGCGCTCATCGAGGGTGACGACGAGATCGACGCCCTCACCCTCGACATCGAGGACCGCTGCTTCACGATCCTGGCCCGCCAGCAGCCGATGGCCAGCGACATGCGCGCCGTGGTCACGGCCATCCGGCTGACCTCTGAGATCGAGCGCTCCGGTGACCTCATGGTGAACGTAGCCAAGGCGGCCCGTCGCCTCTACGGCACTGAGGTGCCGCCCGCGTTGCGAGGCCTGCTCCAAGCGATGGCCGGCGAGGCGGTGCGCCTCTACCAGGTCGCCATGGACGCCTATGCCGATGGCGATGCCACGCTCGCGGGTGCCATCGACGACATGGACGACCGCCTCGACCAGATCCACAAGGACTACATCCAGGCCATCCTCGAGCTGCATGCCGACGTGCAGGACGTGCAGGTCGCGGTGCAGCTCGCTCTGGTGGGCCGCTACTACGAGCGCATCGGCGACCACGCCGTCAACATCGGCGAGCGGGTGCAGTACATGGTCACGGGATGGCTACCCGAGCACGATGGCGCCGCCCGCCTGGCGGCCCGCTCCAGTGGCGTGTCGCTGGAGGGGTCGTCATGACCGGCGTGCTGGCTGTCGTGGTGCTCGTGCTCGCCGTCACGCTGGGGCTCCTGTTGGTCGGCCAACAGCGGCTCGCTCGACGACTCCTCGCGGCGGGTCATCGGCTGGGCGAGGAGGTCGTTCCCACGGGCAATGGCCTCGCCGAGGCCACCTCCGTGATCGAACGAGTGGTCGATCGCGCGGTGTTGCGAGGCGGCGATGTGTCGATGGCCGAGGCCCGTTTGGCCAGCGCCCTCGCCGTGATCCCGCAGGGCGTCGTGGTGTTCGATGAGGGCGGAGGCATCGCCTTCCGAAACGAGGTGGCGGCGAGCTACCTCACCGCCCGGCACGGAGAGGCGCTCGTCGAGGA
>JBKJSO010000250.1:0-3458 GCA_046595835.1 Acidimicrobiales bacterium
GGGCACGTGCGGGGCGAGGGCGTCGTCGACGAGCAGCACCCGCGAGTCGGAGTCGTTGAGGCAGTAGGCCACCTCCTGGGCGCTCCAGCGGGTGTTGATCGGGTTGAGGACGGCGTCCGCCCACGGCACCGCGAACAGGTACTCGAGGTAGCGGTCGCTGTTGAGCGACAGGATGGCGACCCGGTCGCCGCTGGCCACGCCAAGGCCACGGAGGGCGCTGGCGAAGCGCGCGATCCGCTCGCCGAGCTCGGCGAAGGTGTGCTGCCGGTCGCCGCAGATGGTGGCAACTCGATCTGGCGTCTCCAGCAACGACCGCTGCAGTCCCTGGGTGATGTACATGCCGCCGAACTCTAGGTCCGAGGCGTCCCGTGGGTGCTGCCGGACCCGCGTCGGTGAGGTCTTACCCGGCTCCGTTGCGGCCGGACAAGGAGGTCGTCGCCAATCTGGGTAGGTGGTGCGCCAACTTGGGGTGAGGCTCCCGATGTGGGCGACCCGCCGAGGGGTGCATCGTGGCGGTACGGGCGGAGACCCGTGGAGTCGGCACCGGAACCGCCGGGCCGACCGAGGCGAGAGGGAGACCCCAATGACTGCAACCACCACGCTGCCCACCACCGTCGGAGCCGGAAGCGTGCACAGCGCGCTGCGTATGGCAGCCGTCCTCGTTCTGCTGGCCGTGCTGCTCGTGGCGTCGTTCGCCTTCGGGCGCGGCACGGCCGACACCACGCCCATGATTCGCACGTCGAGCTCGGCTCCGGCGCCGATCTGCGGGTCGGCCTTCCACGAGCCCCTCTGCTGAGCGCGGCAGCACGCACGTGGCTCACGGCGACGAACGGATCCATCCACGCAGTGGCGGGCGACCACCGCGGCACAGCAGCAGACACGCCGGCACCGTCGTATCCTCTGTCGCCGTGAACCTCCTCGAGCGGGGCGACCAGGTGGCGACGGTGCTGGAGCGCTTCGCACAGCTCGACCGCAGCGGCCACCTCGTGCTCATCAGCGGTGAACCTGGCGCCGGCAAGTCGGCCCTCGTTCGCGAGCTGCTCGACCATCACCTGGGGAGTGCCCAGGTGATGGTCGGTCGCTGCGACGACCTCTTCGCACCGCGGCCGTTCGGTCCGCTGGCCGACATCGCCCGAGATCGGCCCGGCCCGCTGGCCGACGCACTGGCCGCCGGCGACCAGGGGGCGGTGTTCGAGGCCTTCCTGGCTGAGGTGACCGCCCCGCCGCAGCCCACCGTCGTCGTGCTTGAGGACCTGCAGTGGGCGGACGAGGCCAGCCTCGACCTACTGCGCTTCGTGGCCCGCCGGCTCGCCGATCTCCCGTGCCTCATCCTCGCCACCCACCGCGACGACCTGCCCGGCGACCATGCCATGCGCCGCGCCATCGGCTCCCTGGTTGGCCCGCTCGTCTCCCGCATCGATCTGCCTCCGCTCTCGCTCGATGCAGTCAAGACGCTGGTGGGCGACCGGCACATCGACGCCGGGTCCCTGCACACCAGCACGGGTGGGAACGCCTTCTTCTTGGTCGAAGCCCTCCAGGCCGAACCTGGCGCGCTGCCCGCCACGGTGCGCGACGTCATCCTGGCCCGCACCGTGCACCTCAGCGGCGCCGCCCGTGACGCGTTGGACGCGGCGGCTGTGCTCGGTCGCCAGGTCGGCGCCGACCTCATCCAGGTGGTGGGCGACTGCAACTCAGCCGCCGTCGACGAGTGCCTCCACGCCGGTCTGCTCGTCGACGATGGTCAGCACCAGGCCTTCCGTCACGACCTGAGCCGCCAAGCGGTGCACGAGGCGATGACGCCGCTGCGGCGCCGCCAGCTCCACGCTCGGGCCCTCGAGGCCCTCGGCGAGGATGGCGACGTCGTCCAGCGCGCCCACCACGCCGTGGGGGCCGCCGACCGCGACGCCATCGTCGAGCTCGCCTGGCGCGCCGCCGACCAGTGCGTCGCCCTCGGCGCCTGGCGCCAGGCGGCCCTCCTCTACGGCCAGGCCGTGGAGCACACGCGCCACCTCCTGAGCGAGGACCGGCGCCGGCTGCTGGAGGCCCGGGCCACCACCTGCCTCCAGGTCGAGCTGATCGACGAGGCCGTCAAGGCCGGCGAGGCGGCCCACGCTCTGATCGCCGCCACTGGCGACGAGGAGGCGCTTGCCGCGTGGGAAGGCTGGATGTCACGGGCGTACCGCGCCGCCGGTCGGATCAGCGACGCGTGGGACGCGGCGAACCACGCCGTCCAGCGCATGGAGCCCCTCGGTGAGTCGTCGGCGCTGGCGGAGGCGCTGGCCGGCCTGTCCGGCCACCAGCTCGTCACGGGTCACTTCGCCGACTGCGTCACCACCGCTCAGCGCGCCTTCGAGATGGCCGAGCGGCTCGAGCTCGAGCCCACCGCGGTCTACGCCCTCAACAGCTACGGCGCCGCGCTCGGTTCCATCGGCGATCCCGAGGCCGCGATTCCGGCCCTCCGCGAGTCACTCGAGCGGAGCAAGCGTGCGGGGCTCGTCGAGCACACCTTGCGCGCCTGCTCCAACCTGGCCTTCGTCTTTGCGGGCTCCTACCAGCCGGCCCGGGGCATCCCTGTGCTCGACGAAGGCATCGCCACCGCCGAGCAGAACGAGCTGCGCTGGACGCTGAACTGCATGTACCCGAGCCGTGCCGAGCTGCGGATGCTGATCGGTGAGTGGGACGAAGCGATCACCGATCTCACCATGGTGCTCGCCGATCCCGGCGCTTCCGACTTCAACCGGGCCAGCGTGCTGCTATTCCTCGGGCGGATCCGGGCCCGTCGTGGCGACCCCAACCCCTTCGAGCTGCTCGACGAGGCGCTCACCCTCGCGCTGCCCTATGAGGAGGCGCAGCTCCTCGCCCCCCTTCGCCTAGTCCGGGCCGAGGCGGCCTGGCTGGCTGGCGACCTGTCCTTGGCGGCGGCCGAGGTGGAGGCCACCATGCCCTTCGTACCGCTGCTCGACCTCATCAACCTTCGCGAGCTCACGCTTTGGGCCAAACGGACGGGCGTGGCGTGGGCGGCCGAAGGCTCCGTCGACGAGCCGACAGTGCACCTCCGCTCGGGGGACAACCACGCCCTCGGCGAGTTCTGGACGGACCATGGCTACCCCTACGAGGCGGCCGATGCCCTGGCCGACAGCGACGACGTCGATGACGTGCGCCACGCCTTCGAGCAGCTCACCGCGCTCGGGGCCCGACCGCGTGCCCAGATGGCGGCCCGGCGGCTGCGCGAGCTCGGTGCACGTGACGTGCCCCGGGGCCCCCGGGCGACCACGCGTGCCAACGCGGCGGGGCTCACCACCCGCGAGCTCGAGGTGGCCACCCTGCTCGTCGAGGGCCTCACCAACGCCGAGATCGCTGAGCGGCTCGTCGTGTCGCAGAAGACCGTCGACCACCATGTGTCCTCCGTGCTCACCAAGCTGGCGGTGTCCACCCGCCGTCAGGTAGCCCGCGCGGCG
>JBKJSO010000458.1:0-4438 GCA_046595835.1 Acidimicrobiales bacterium
TATCCCGTCTCGTCGAGGGCGCCCTGGCTGCGGCGGCGCTCCTGCCCGCCGACCCGACCTTCCCCGGGCTGGCTGGGCCGGCCCCCGTCGCGTCGGTCGACCACCACGACGCCGACAGTGCAGCAGCAACACCCGACGCGCGCGCTGGCGTCGTGGCCGACTTCGTTGCCACCGGCGTGGGGCTCGAGTCGGCCGGCTACTGCTCCACCGACAGCGATGTCCACGTGCTGTGCTCCAGCACCGGGTTGCGCTGCACCAGCCGATCGACGATGGCACAGGTCGACGCCATCCACCGCGCCGCCGCGGTGTCGGGTCCGCCCACGGACGGCTACGGGCAGATCACGTCGGCGCGCCTCGCCGACCTCGACGGCCGCAAGGTGGGTGAGGTGGCAGCGCAGAAGGCGCGCACCGGCGCCGATCCCGTGAGCCTGCCGCCCGGCAGCTACGAGGTGGTGCTCGAGCCCAAGGCCGTGGCGTCGGTCCTGCTCTTTCCCGCCTGGCTCGGGTTCAACGGCAAGGCCTACGCCGAGGGCACGAGCTTCGCTCACCTGGGCGAGGCACAGCTCGATCCAACGATCGATCTCTGGGACGACGCCACCGACCCCCGTTCCCTGGGCCGTCCCTACGACGCCGAGGGCACGCCGAAGCGTCGCCTCGACCTGGTGCGGGGTGGCGTCACCGTGGGGCTCGCCCACGACCGCCGCAGTGCCGCGCTGGCGGGTGTCGAGCCCACGGGGAGCTCCGTGGGCTCGGACGCGTTCGGCGGCTACCCCGGTGACCTCTTCCTCGGCGGCGGGGACGAGTCGCTGGAAGCGCTCATCGCGGGGGTCGAACGGGGGCTGCTCGTCACCGACTTCTGGTACAACCGCATCCTCGATCCCAAGACGCAGGTGGTCACGGGCCTCACCCGCAACGGGTTGTTCCTGATCGAGGGCGGCGAGGTGGTGGCGCCCGTGCAGAACCTCCGCTACACGCAGTCGGTCGTGGCGGGGCTCGGGCCGGGCCACGTGCTCGGCCTCGGCAACGACGCTCAGCTGGTGAGCAACGAGGGCGGCATCGTGCACGTGCCGAGCCTGCACCTCGCGGCGTGGGCGTTCACGGGCAACGCGCAGGGCTGAGCGTCAGGCCAGCGCCGGTTCGGCCACCTGGTGGCGCAGACGACGCTGGGCCCAGAACCCGCTGCCGGCGACGAGGGCCGCAACGGCAAAGGCACCCCGCTCCGAGGACAGCGCCACGACGACGCCGAGCACGGGTGCGCCGATGCCCTGGGCCAGGTCGAAGAACAACGAGAAGGTGCCGACGGCCTGGCTCCGCTCGTGGTCGGGTACGCCCTCGAGCGCCGCTGAGAACAGGGCCGGGTAGAGCAGCGACATGCCGACGCCGAGGGAGGCGGCGGCCAGCCAGACGGCGGCCACCGACGCCCACACGGCGACGACGAGCGCGCCGAACCCGACCGCCGCCAGCGCGATGGTGGACGCCCGCTGCCACCCGAGGCGATCCGGGAGCTTGGCGCCGAAGATCCGGATGGCGAGCACCATCGCGGCGTAGGCGAAGAACACGGGCCCGGTGTCGTGCAGGCCGACGTGGGGTCCGTAGAGCGCCAAGAAGGCTGCGAACCCGGTGAAGGGGATCAGGCCCAGCATGAGCACCAGGCCCGGTCCCAGTGCCGCGGGGTGCAGCAGCGACGTCGGCCTCACCGCCTCGGTGGCGGGAGAGGCAGGCGTGCCCAGGCCCAAGAGCGCGGCGACGAGCGAGGCGCTGCCCGCCACGATCCACACACGGTGGAAGCCCGCCGTCCGGGCGAGGTGCTCGCCCAGGGCCGGGCCAAGGGCGAGGCCGCTGTAGAGGGCCACGCTGAAGTACGACGCGGCCTCACCTCGACGGTGCGCGGGCGCCATGTCCTGTGTGGCGGTGGCGGCCCCCACGAACACGGCGGCCTCGCCGAGCCCGGTGAGCAGTCGCAGCGCGACGAGTCCAGGGATCGCGCTGACCTGCGTGTAGCCCAGCGTGGTCAGCCCCACGAGCAGGGCGCCGCCACTCAAGAGCACGCGGCGCCCGTAGCGGTCGCCGAAGCGGCCGGCCCAGGGTCGCACGATGGCTGCAGACACGGCGAAGGCCCCGACGACCAGGCCGACGGCGAAGCCGTCGCCGCCGAGCTCCTGCTCCACGTAGCGGGGAAGGGTGGGCAGGAGCGAGCCCAGCCCCAGGAAGTAGGCGAAGGTGGCCAGGGTGACGATCAGGAAGCGTCCGGTGACCATGCGCTCGACACGCGCATGCGGGGTGGGGTCGATGCCGACGAGGGACGGGTCGCTCACAAGAACGGTCCAACGTCACGACCGGCCGAACCCTTCCCATCGTCGATGCGTCGGACCTGCGCACCGACCCCAGACCTAGGATCTCGCGTGCTGCCGGACCCAGATGGTGGGCCGCCCCACACGACCATGGAACCCGGCGCCGACTCGAACCCCCGTCTGGCCGCCCCAGTAGCAGACCTCGGGCGATCCCTCCCGTATGAGCCGAGCCTCGACGGGGTTCGGGGCGTGGCGATCGCGGCGGTGGTCGCCTACCACTCCTTCGCCGTGTCCGGCCTCGGCCGCTGGGCGCGTGGGGGCTTCATCGGCGTCTCGGTGTTCTTCACGCTGTCCGGGTTCCTGATCACCTCACTCCTCCTGCGCGAGCAGGGTCAGCGCGGGTCGATCGACGTGCAGCGTTTCTGGGTGCGCCGGATCCGACGGTTGAGCCCTGCCGCGGCGGTGACGGTGGCGGTGGTCGTGGCGCTGAGCGCCGCTCACGTGCTCTCGGCGCGCGCATCGGACGCCACAGCGGCCATATGGAGCATCACCAACTGGCACGTGATCCTGGGCGGCCAGGAGCGGCTGCTCCAGACCGTCGTGGGCCCACTCGGGCCCACCTGGTCGTTGGCCGTGGAGGAGCAGCTCTACCTGCTGCTGGTCCTGGCGGTGCTCGGAGCCAGTCGCGCGCAGCATCCCCGTCGCGTCCTCGGTGCTGTGGCGCTGATGACGGTCGCGACGTCGATCGCGCTGTCCAACGTGATCAGCGACTGGCACCCGCGCCTGGAGTTCGGCACCGACGTGCGCGCCGCCGAGGTCGCCGTCGGCGTCGGCCTGGCGCTTCTGCTCAGCGGCCGGCGAGCCCCGGCCTGGTCGACCAGAACGGCCGACCTCGTCGCTGGGACAGGGTTGCTCGTGCTGGTCGCCTGCTTCCTGCTGGTGGACTACGACCCGCCCTGGCTGCTGCGGGGTGGCTACGCTGTCATCTCCCTCGTAACGGCGGCGACGATCGCCGGGCTCCTCCGCCATGGTCGCGTCGAGGCCCTGCTGCGCGGGCGGGGGATCGTGGGGCTCGGCCGGATCAGCTACGCGCTCTACCTCGCGCACTGGCCTGTGATGTCCTGGCTGACGCGGGAGCGATCGCACCTGTCCGGGGTGGCGCACGCGTCGACGCAGATCGCCGCGGCGGTGGTCGCCGCCGTGTTCCTCCACGTCCTTGTGGAGCAGCCGGTGCGCCGGGGTCGGCCCACTGCGCTTCGACCGACGCTGCTGGCCCATCTGCTGGTGGGCGCCGCGATCACCGCGGTTGCGTGGCTCACCCTCGCCTGACCGGGCCGAGCAGGCTGGCGTCACCCTCGTCGGCGGGGGAGTGCTAGCAAAGCCAGATGGACATCCGTGAGCTGGCAACCGGACTGAAGTTCCCGGAGGGCCCGGTCGCCCTCGACGACGGCGACATCGTGGTCGTGGAGATCGCCCGCGGCACCCTCACGAAGATCACGCCCGACGGACGGCTCGACGTGGTGGCCAATCTCGGTGGCGGACCGAACGGCGCCGCGTTGGGCCCTGACGGCGCCATGTACATCTGCAACAACGGCGGCTGCTTCAGCTGGGACGAGGTGATGGGCCTCACCCTTCCCGGCGCGGTGCCGGCCACATGGAAGGGCGGCTCGATCCAGCGGGTCGACCTCATGACCGGAGCCGTGTCGACGCTCTACACGGAATCCTCCAGCGGGCCGCTGCGCGCCCCCAACGACCTCGTGTTCGACGGGCACGGCGGCTTCTGGTTCACCGATCATGGTGTGCGTCAGGAGCGCACGAGCGACCGCACCGGCATCCACTACGCCCTCGCGGACGGCTCGAGCTGCACCGAGGTGATCTTCCCGCTCGACGCTCCCAACGGCGTGGGCCTGTCGCCCGACGGCACCCGGCTCTACGCGGCCGAGACGCACACCGGTCGGGTGTTCTGGTGGGAGCTGTCGGGGCCCGGCGAGGTGCAGCGAGACAACCCCATCGGCAACGGCGGTCACCTCCTCGCCGGCCTCCCAGGCCTGCAGCTGCTCGACAGCCTCGCCGTCGACGGCGATGGGTGGGTGTGCGTCGGCACGCTCGTCAACGGCGGCATCACGGCGATCTCGCCCGACGGCAAG
>JBKJSO010000114.1:0-8249 GCA_046595835.1 Acidimicrobiales bacterium
TCGATGACGTTCTTCTGCACGTTCAGGGAGTTCCCGCTGAACGTCATCGGGGGATGCACGACGGCCGAGAACGTCGTGCCGGTGACGTAGCCCGCTGAACACCCGGGGGCGGTGCCCGAGGTCCCTGCGCCGACGGTGAACGTCGCGGCAGGGTCGTTCTCAGGCAACAGCTGGACCATCGCTGGCGACGACGACCCGGCGCTGTGCAGGGTGCCGTCCAGCACGGCGAACACGTCCACGAGTCCGCCATTCGTCCGTAGCGCCAGGCCGAGGTTGTTGCCTTGGCGCACACCTGACGTGACCTGGCCCGTGTAGGGCCCACCGCTGACGGACCCGCCGCTGATGCGCCAGATGTCGCCGGCGGTCCTGCATGCGGTCATGCCCGTGATGGTCACCGCGACCGGACCGATGGCGCCGTTGTAGCTCACTGAGCTACAGGTCAGCGGCGTTGTCGGGAACGCCGTGAAGTTCCCGTCGAAGCCCTGGCGGGCCGCGCCGCCGACGAGGGCGAGCCAACCGTCGGTGTCGGTGTTCCCGCTCCTCGATCCTGGGTTCCCAAACACCACGTGGCCGACGAAGTTGGCCGAGTCGATCACGAAGTCGATGCTGGCCTGTCGACTGTCCCCCGGGGGACTGGCCAGGGCACCTTCGGTGCCACCGGTGACCTTGCCGACCTGCTGCGTACCGCCCGTGGGCGTGAACTTGGCGGCCGAGCCGGGCAGCACGACGGCGGCCTCTGCCTGCACGCCGTTGCCCACCTGACAGAACGTCGCGTCGACGACGAGCTGGCCGGGCAGGTCGCCCGTCACCGTCCAGGTGAAGGTCTGGGTGCTCGTGGGCGCTTGGCAGCCAGTAACGGAACTGGGGGTCGTTGACGTAGTTCCGTTCACGAGATCGCGGTACGTCGTTGACTTCCCGCCTGCGACGGTGAGGTTGAGCAGCTGGTTCGCCCAGGCCGTCGCGGCAGCCGCCGAGATGGCGACCGTGCCGCCGAGGATGTAGGACCGGGCCGGCCGGAGGGGCCGGTCGTAGCCGAGAGACCCGACGTAGGCGGAGGTGTCGGTGGGGAGTGCCCCAGGGTCGGTAAGCAGGAGCGGCGCGTTGAGCGAGCCGGCCAGCGGCGCTCCGCCAAGTGCGTCTGCGCCACCGCCAGCGTCGTCGCCGCGGGCGAGCGCGAGGTTGTCGTTCCTGTCGGATGTGGCGAGGGTGCGATTGAAGAGGCGCTTCGCCACCTCCGTGGCAGTCGCGAATCGGTTGATTCCCGCGACGCGATCGACGATCACGCCCGACGGAGCGGCCGCCGCAGCCGTGCCCCCGACCACGTGCACGGTGGTGGATGAGTTGGCGTGGTTGTCGAGGAACTTCTGGGTCTCGGCCGGGATGGCGGTGGGGGTCACCAGCAGGACGGGGACCTGGTTCTGGGCGGCGTAGGGCGATGCGGCCAGCGCATCCGGGAAGTTCAGCCCGCTGGCCACGATGATCTCGCCCAGCTTGGCGGTCGGGCTCGAGGTGAGCGATTCGGCCAGGGCGGCGGCCGTGTCGAATCGGTTCAGGGGTTGGCCGGAGCCGGACGCATAGCTGGTCAGCCGCTTCGGGGTGTAGCCAGCCGTCGTCAGCGCTGCGTCAATGCTCGGCGACAACGCCGCCGAGCCGCCCATGAGCAGAACCGTGTCGCCGGGGTTGAGTCGCCGATCGATCTCGTCCTTCACGGCACTGTCGAGGGAAGCGCCCGGTGTGAGCAGGATCGGGGCGTACGACGCCGAGATGGAGTCGTAGGACGCCGGCGACGCGGCCAGCGCATCGGGGAAGTTCGTGCCGAGCGCAAGGATGACGAACCTCTGCCCGACGGGCAGCTTCTGTGAGATCGCCACGGACGTGCCGTAGCGCGTCGCTCCGGCGACACGCTCGGCTACGTTGGCGGGTGGCGTGCCGGCGGTGGCCGCCTGAGCCGGTGAGGCCAGCAACGCAGCCGCCAAGGCGACCGATGAGACGACTGCAAGCAGCGCGCGTGATCGTCGCGATCCCATGTGACCCACCAACTTTCCCCAAGGTTCGCCCCGCAATCGAAAGGCGAACGCCACAAGTTCCCGCCTGATACTAGCCACCCGCTGGGCTGCGGTTCACGGAGTGGAGCTAAGGAGAATCGAACTCCTGACCTCTTCCATGCCATGGAAGCGCTCTACCAACTGAGCTATAGCCCCGTGGGAGAGAACAACGTAGCAACTGGGTCAGCTCACCACGAAGTTGACGAGGCGCCCCGGCACCGCGATTACCTTGCGGATCGCCTGGCCGTCGAGGAGAGGGGCCACCTGCGGGTCGGCTCGCACCGCGGCCTCCAGATCGCCCACCGACAGGCCGGCGGGGACGGTGACGCGAGTCCGCACCTTGCCGTTGACCTGCACAGGGATCTCGACGGTGTCGTCGACCAGGAGCGCGGGATCTGCCACGGGGAAGGGCGCCCAGGTGAGCGACTCGAGGTGGCCCAGGCGCGACCACAGCTCCTCCGCAGCGTGGGGAGCCAGGGGCGCCAGCAGCAGCACCAGCGGCTCCGCGACCTCCCGCGGTACGCCTCCTTCAGGGAAGCGGGCCGTGAGGTGGTTGTTGAGCTCGGTGATGCGAGCGATCGACACGTTGAACCGGAGCGACTCCATGCCCTCGCGCACGGCGGCAATGGCCTTGTGGAGCGCTCGGAGGGTCTCGTCGTCGACCGGGTCGTCGCTCACGCGCGGTTCGCCCGTCTCCTCGTCGAGGACGGTGCGCCAGATGCGCTGGAGGAGGCGGAACACGCCCACGACGGCCTTGGTCTCCCACGGCCGACTCTGGTCGAGGGGACCGGTGAACATCTCGTAGAGCCGCAGCGTGTCCGCGCCGAACTCCGCGATGAGGTCGTCGGGCGTGATCATGTTCTTCAGGCTCTTGCCGATCTTCCCGAACTCGCGGTGCACGCGCTCGTCGTTGTGGAAGAACTCGCCGCCGCGCTCGGCGACCTCGCTGGCCTCGACGTAGAAGCCGCGCTCGTCGGTGTAGGCGGGCGCCTGGATGTAGCCCTGGTTGACGAGGCGCCGGAACGGCTCGCTCGAGCTGAGGTGCCCCAGGTCGAAGAGCACCTTGTGCCAGAACCGCGCGTAGAGCAGGTGGAGCACGGCGTGCTCCACGCCCCCGACGTAGAGGTCGACGCCACCGCAGTCGCCCTCGAAGCGCGGGCCCATCCAGTAGCGCTCTACCTCCGGGTCGACGAAGGCGTGCTCGTTCGTGGGGTCGAGATAGCGCAGCTCGTACCAGCACGATCCCGCCCAGTTGGGCATCGTGCTCAGCTCGCGGCGGTACAGCTTCGGCCCGTCGCCGAGGTCGAGGGTGACCTCAACCCAGCCCTCGGCCCGACCGAGGGGCGGCTCGGGATCCGAGGTGGTGTCGTCGTGAGCGAAGGTGCGCGGGGAGTAGTCCTCGACCTCCGGCAGCAGCACCGGCAGCTCATCGACGGGTACGGCGCGCGGGAGGTCGTGCTCGTCGTACACGATGGGGAACGGCTCGCCCCAGTACCGCTGCCGGGAGAAGAGCCAGTCGCGCAGCTTGTAGGTGACGGTGCGGGTGCCCAGGCCGCGCTCTTCGAGCCAGGTGGTGATGGCCGCCTTGGCGTCGCCCACGCCGAGCCCATCGAGGAACGATGAGTTGATGGCGGGTCCGTCGCCCAAGAAGGGCCCCTCGTCGCCCCAGCCCTGGGGCGGCTGCACGGTGCGGATGATCGGCAGCCCGAAGGCGGTCGCGAAGTCCCAGTCGCGCTGGTCCTGTGCCGGCACGGCCATGATCGCTCCGGTGCCGTAGCCCATCAGCACGTAGTCGGCCACGAAGATGGGCATCGGCCGATCGTTGACGGGGTTGGTGGCGTAGGCGCCCAGGAACACGCCGGTCTTGTCGCGGCCCTCGGACTGGCGGTCGACCTCGCTCTTGCGGGCCGCCTGGGTGCGATAGGCCTCCACCGCTTCGGCGGGGGTGGCCGCCCTGCCCGTCCAGCGTGGGTCGACGTCGGAGACCCATGCATCGGCGACCAGCGCGTCGACCAGCGGGTGCTCGGGCGCGAGGACCATGTAGGTGGCGCCGAAGAGCGTGTCGGGCCGCGTGGTGAAGACGGTGATGGGCTCGATGCCGGCGCCAGCGGCGAAGGTGACCTGCGCGCCTTCGCTGCGGCCGATCCAGTTGCGCTGCATGAGCTTGATGGACTCGGACCAGTCGAGCAGGTCGAGGTCGGCCAGCAGCCGGTCGGCATACGCGGTGATCCGCATCTTCCACTGCTTCATCGGGCGGCGGAACACGGGGAAGTTGCCGCGCTCGGAGCGGCCGTCGGCAGTGACCTCTTCGTTGGCGAGGACCGTGCCCAGTCCGGGGCACCAGTTCACCGGCGCCTCGTGCAGGAAGGCGAGCCGGTGGGCGTCGACCACCCGCCGCCGCTCGACGGCATCGAGCGCGGCCCAGGCAGCGCCCGACGGGTTGGCGCCCGGCTCGGGCTGCCGCGTACCCGCGTCGAGGTCGGCTTCGAGCTCGGCGATCGGGCGCGCCCTGTCGGCCTCCACGTCGTACCAGCTGTCGAAGATCTGCAGGAAGATCCACTGCGTCCACTTGTAGAAGGCAACGTCGGTGGTGGCCACGCCGCGACGGTCGTCGTGGGCCAGGCCCAGGCGGCGCAGCTGCGCGCTGATGATGGCGATGTTGGCCTCGGTGGTGACCCGAGGGTGCGTGCCGGTCTGCACGGCGTACTGCTCGGCTGGCAGGCCGAAGGCGTCGTAGCCGAGCGTGTGCAGGACGTTGTGGCCGGCCATGCGCATGTAGCGCCCGTAGACGTCGGTGCCGATGTAGCCGAGCGGGTGGCCGACATGGAGTCCGGCTCCGGAGGGGTACGGGAACATGTCGAGCACGTAGAGCTTGGGGCGATCGGCCATGCGGTCGAAGCCATCGGCCAGCGGCCCGGTGGGGTTGGGAGCCCGAAAGGTGCCCTCCCTCTGCCAGCGGTTCTGCCAGGCGAGCTCGATCTGGCCGGCCAGCTCGGCGGTGTAGCGGTGCGCGGGGACGCGACCGTCCCGATCGACCTCTGGCTCCGAACTCTCAGCGCGCATCGCGTCGACCGTAGTGGGCGACCAAGTGCGCATCAGAACCGATAGACCTGTAACGGCGGGCACCTCAGGGGGGTCGTAGCCAACGTGCTGACACTCAACCAACGAATCGAGGCTGCTTCCGCGCGCGGCAACAGCCTCACCTTCGTGGTCGGCGGGGAGCACGTGCCCGTCCCCTACGCCCAGCTCCACGATGAGGCCCGCGCGTATGCCGCGAACCTGCAGGCCATGGGCATCGGTCCTGGCGATCACGTCGCCCTCCTCGGGCCCACCTCACGGCCGCTGGTCACTGCCATCCAAGCCACGTGGCTCGCGGGTGCCACCGTCGTGGTGCTCCCCCTGCCGATGCGGATGTCGTCGATCGACGAGTTCGTCTCGCAGACCCGTGTTCGCATCGCCAACGCCGACGTGACGCTCGTGCTCGTCGACCCCGAGCTGGCCCCCTTCATCGAGCCTGCCCCCGGCGACCCACCGATGGTCGGCTGGGATGCGTTGCAGCCGGGTGCCGGCCAGGCCACCGCGTCGTCGTACGAGCGCCCGGCCGACGACATCGACGCGCTGGCGATCCTCCAGTTCACCAGCGGGTCCACCACCGACCCGAAGGGCGTGATGCTCCCGCATCGCACGGTTGGCGCCAACCTCGACGCGATCGAGCTGGCCACCTCGCTCGACCCGCACGACGACGTGCTCGTGTCGTGGCTGCCGCTCTACCACGACATGGGCCTCGTGGGGCTCTTCTCCCTGTCGCTCACCACGGGTACGCCGCTCGTGCTCGGTGCCCCCACCGACTTCATGGCTGGTCCCGCCCGCTGGATGGAGTGGATGTCGACCTACGGCGGCACGGCCACTGCCGGCCCCAACTTTTCCTACGTGCTCGCCGCTCGGGCGCTGCGGCGGGGCGATGTGCTCGACCTGTCCCGGCTGCGCATCGCCCTCAACGGCGCCGAGCCGGTCGATCCGGCCACGGTCGCCAGCTTCCTCGAGGCGGGGGAGCGGCACGGGCTTCGCCCCGGTGCTGTGTTCCCGGCCTTCGGCATGGCCGAGGTGGCCATCGCCGGCACCTTCCCCGAGCCCATGTCGGGCTTGCGCACCGACCCGGTCGATCGTCGCGTGCTCGAGACCGAGCGCTACGCGGCGCCCGTCGACGGGGCCGCCGACGGTGTCCGCCACCTCGCCATCCTCGGCCGGCCGGTCCATGGCCTCGAGATCCGCGTGGTCGATCCGATCACGGGCGACGAGCTGCAGGACCGCGAGGTCGGGGAGCTCGAGATCCGCGGCACCTCCGTCACGCCCGGCTACTACAAGCGCCCCGACGCGAACATGGAGCTCTTCCACGAGGGGTGGCTGCGCACCGGCGACCTCGCCTACCTGCTCGAGGGCGAGATGGTGATGTGCGGGCGCATCAAGGACATGATCATCGTCGGCGGCCGCAACGTCTTCCCCGAGGACATCGAGCGCGCCCTCGCCGACGTCGAAGGCGTGCGGGCCGGCAACGTGATCGCCTTTGGCGTCGACGGCGCCCAGGGCAAGGAGGGCCTCGTCGTGGTGGCAGAGTCGAAGTCCGACGACCTCCCGGAGGTGCGCCGCTCGGTCGCCGAGCGCGTCCGCAGCGCGGTTGGTCTCCCGGCCAAGGACATCGTCCTCGTGCTGCCAGGCAGCCTGCCCAAGACCAGCTCCGGCAAGCTCCAACGCTCCCTGTGCAAGGTCCGCTACCTCGGGGCCGACCTCAGCCCTGCCTGAGTGATCAGACCTTCTTGAGATCCTCCATCACGGCCCGCCACCGCTCGGGGTTGCTGGCGTAGGGGGCGTAGAAGCTGAGGCGCTGCACGATGTCGCCGTAGCGGGCCTGGATGCCAGCAGCGAGCTTTTCGGGCTCGGCGACGACCGCGAAGCTGTCGAGGATGTCGTCGGTGATGAGCTCGCCCATCTCCTTCCACTGCCCCTCCTTGGACATCTTGTTGAGGTCCTCTTGGAGGCCATCCCAGCCGTGGAGCTCGAGCACGCCCTTGTACGCGGGCGTGGAGCCGTAGAAGGCGATCTGCTGCTTGGTGCCCGCGACCGACGCTGCCATCTCCTCGTCGGTGGTGCCGGTGA
This sequence comes from Acidimicrobiales bacterium, assembly GCA_046595835.1. Lineage (GTDB taxonomy): Bacteria > Actinomycetota > Acidimicrobiia > Acidimicrobiales > VFJN01 > VFJN01. Next base: position 7,200 of record JBKJSO010000114.1, read on the forward strand.
CCACGAAGGCGGGACCAGAGATCTCGATGTCGGCCAGCGTGCGCCCGGCCTTGGCGGCGCCGCGCTCGAGGGCGGGCAGGGTGACCTCGCGGAGGTAGCGCTCAGTGGTGAAGCCGTGGCAGAGGAAGCCGTCGCACACCTCTCCGGCCACTTCGGTCATCAGCTGGCCGACGCCGGCCAGGAAGATCTTGGCGTCGCCGTGCGGGTTGGGACCTGGGTTGAAGAACGGGGTCATCAGGGTGTGCGTGTAGAACTCGCCCTGGAAGTCGAGCTTGGTGCCGTCGTTCCACGACGCCCAGATCGCCCGAATGGCAAGGATCATCTCGCGCATGCGGGGGGCCGGGTGCGACCACGGCATCGAGAAGCGCTTCGTGATGTGGGGCTTGATCTGGCTGCCGAGCCCGAGGATGAAGCGACCTTCGGACGCGGCCTGCAGGTCCCATGCGATCTGGGCCAGGTTCATCGGGCTGCGGGCGAACGCCACCGCGATGCCCGTGCCCAGCTCCACGGTGCTCGTGGACTGGGACGCGAGGAGCAACGGAAAGAACGGATCGTGCGCCGTCTCCGCCGTCCAGAGGCCGTCGTAGCCCTGGCTCTCCTGGGTCGCGGCGGCCTTGCCAGCCCCGCGCAGATCTCCACCGATGCCTCCGTCGACCTTCATGGGTCGAACCCTAACCGGAGAGTTGACCGGTCGGTCTAGTTGCCTTGCTCGCGCAGGAACCGCTCGAGCTCAGCGACGAGCTCGTCGCCGGTGGCGGGCGCCAGCTCGGTGCTGGCGTGGTCGTCGGCTTGGCGTTCGAGCTGCTCGAGCATGGCCCGGTGCTCCGGGTTCTGGCCGATGAGCTCGTCGATGCGGGCCCGGCTGGCTTCGGCCCGCTCGGCCAGGTCGGCGAGCGGGAGATCGAGGCCCCCGATTCGGTTGGTGGCCTCGAGGAGGGCGAGTGAAGCCGCCGGGTAGGGCATGGCTGCCACGTAGTGCGGCACCTGCGCCCACAGCCCGAGAGCCGACAGCCCGCGCAGGGAGGCCCGCCGCTCGATCATGCCCTGCAC
>JBKJSO010000011.1:0-11996 GCA_046595835.1 Acidimicrobiales bacterium
CGCGGCCCTGACGCCCTCGTCGGTCGAGGTGGGGGGCATGCGGATGTCGGTGACGACCACGTCGGGGGCGTGCCGGCCGACAGCGTCGAGCAACGTCGGGAGGTCCTCGCTCTCCGAGACGACTTGGTAGTCCCCGCTCCGCTCGAGCAGCCGCTTGAGGCCCTCCCGGACGATGTAGGTGTCATCCGCGATCGCCACCCGAATGGTCACACGGGCAGGTTACGCGGGGGACGATGGCGCCGCAGGGGTGCTAGCACAGGCCCGGTCGGGGGATACCCCCCCCGCATCGCGTCGGCTGGCACCCTGTACCGGGCGACCTCGGCTCCGTAGGGTGCAGTCGTGGCGTTGGTCAGGGCGAGACGTCGCCCGCGAGTGGGCGCGGTGGTCGCTGCCTTCTACCTGGGTGCGGTGCTGCTGTGGCTGGTGGTCGGCGTGCTGCCGACCGCAGCCGCGCAGCTCGGAGCCGTGCATTCGTTCTTCACCGATCTGGCGTCAGGCGATGGGTCCCTCGCCACCTTCGCGGACAGGGTGCTCGATTCGGCTCAGGCTTCCAGGCACCCGCTGCGCGTGACCCTCGACTACCTGTTCGCCGCAATCAACCTCGGGCTGGGCCTGCTCGTGCTGTCACGGCGGCCGCAGGATCGGGTGGCGCAGTTCCTTGCTGTGGGGCTCATCGGGACCGCTGTCACCTTCAACGTGCCGAGCCACGCCTTCCTGGACCTCATGCCCGTCGGCGGAGTCCATCAGTTCCACGAAGCACTGCACGTGGGGTCGGGACTCGCCTACATCTACGCCGTCGTGCTCTTCCCTGACGGGCAGTTGATCCCGATCGTGCAGACCGACCGGGAGGCCCGGCTGCGGGCCGTGGCGTACGTCGCTGGCGCACTCGCCATCGCGCTGGTCATCTACGACCGAATCTCGATCGGCCACCCGGGGCAGGCCTTTTTCGTGCGACTGTTCGGCATCATCATCCCGGCAGCGGGGGTGTCAGCACAGACGTACCGCCTGCGCCGGGTCCTGAGCGCGGAGGCTCGCCAGCAGTCGAGGATGCTGCGCTTCGGGCTGCTGCCCCTGTTCGCGACGGGTGTGGTCTTCTCGGCCTTTTCGCTGGACGCCGACCTCGGGCTCGTGGTGTTCCCGTTCGTCATCGTGCTCGTTCCCGTGTCGATCGCGGTCGGCATCCTGCGGTACCGGCTCTGGGACATCGACGTCATCGTCAACCGCGCCCTTCTCGTGGGGATCCTTGCCGTCGGCGTGATCGTCATCGACACCCTGGTCGTGATCGGCGCCGCCGAGGTGCTGGGCCTCAAGCAGACCAACGCGGGCCTCTGGGTCGCGGCGACGGCAGTCGCCGTCCTCGCCCTCGACCCCGCTCGAACAAGGTCTGCGGAGCTCGCCAGCCGCGTCGTGTACGGCACGCGCACGACGCCCGAGGAGGCGCTTGCCGAGCTGACCGAGGGGCTGGCTGGCGCCATCTCCGGGTCCGAGGCGCTGCGCGCCGCAGCAGAATCGCTGTCGAATGCCACCGGCGCAACGGAGGTCGCGGTGTGGGAGCACGACGGTGCCGGGGCGACCTGTGTGGCGCGACATGGTGCCCCGGCCGCCGGTCGTGCGCCGACCGCAGTCTCCATCCCCATCGGCGACGCCGCCGCGCCGATCGGGATGTTGGCGATCACGTTGCCACCTGGGGTGAGGCTTTCTCGCGTCGAACGGGCCCTCGCTGAGGAGTTCGCCGCTCACGCTGCTCTCCTGCTCCGCAACGAGCGCCTCGCCGCGGAGCTGCAGGGCCGGCTTCGGGATGTGTCCGACCACACCGACGAGCTGCAACGCCTGCGCCGCCGCCTCCTCGCCACCGAGGACCAAGCTCGCCGAAAGCTCGAGCGTGACATCCACGATGGCGCTCAGCAGTACCTCGTTGCGCTCTCGATCCAGCTCGACCTGGCCAGCGACAGCCTGGCGTCCGGCGCGCCAGGAACAGCCGAGGAGCTCGGTGAGCTGATGGGGCTCACCGCCGAAACCCTTGAGGTCGTGCGGGCGCTGGCCCGGGGCATCCATCCGCGCGCGCTGCGCGAGTCGGGCCCGGCCGCCGCCCTCGCTGTCCTCCCGTCGGCTGCATCGATCCAGCTCGAGATCGCCGACCGAGGACTCGGCCGCCACGACCCCGAGGTCGAGGCCGGTGTGTACTTCACCTGCCTCGAAGCAGTGCAGAACGCGTGCAAGCACGCTGCGCCCCGCCTGGTGCGCGTGCACCTGGCGCACGACCGTGGCCATGCCCACTTCACGGTCGAAGACGACGGCAAGGGCTTCGATGCGGTGCGTGTGCTCGCCGCCGGGGGCCTTCGTCAGATGCACGACCGCGTGCTGGCCCTCGGCGGCGCCCTTGACGTGCGTTCGTCGCCTGGTGCCGGCACGGTAGTGACGGGTCACATCCCGCTCCGAACATCGGGAGCGATGTGATCGGCCCGCGGACGCGCCTTCGCTGGCGCTCGAGGCTGCGCACGGTGGTAACGGGCTTGACGCTCACATTGCTCGTGAGCGCCGCCTATGTCACCGTCCTGCGCCCGCTCGGCGCCGGCGAAGGTGGACTGCTCTCCTCCCTGGTTGCCACCCTGCTCGTCGTCGCCGTGTATCCGCCGGCGCTGCGTGCCGCGCATCGACGGGTCGACCGATTCGCGTATGGGGAGCGGGCCGATGCGATGGAGGACCTGCAACGCTTTGCGTCACGGGGAGGCGGCCTCGATGCTCGCAGCCTCCCGGCCCGCGTCGCGGAAGGCGCATGTCATCTCGTCGACGCCCGCCACGCCGAGCTCCGGCTGTCGCTCCCCGGGGGCGGCATGCTCGAAGCGGTGTGGCCTCCCGGTTCGAGCAGCGACGAGCTGGACCTGGTCGTGCAGGTGCGGCACGAAGGCCAGGCGATCGGGATCCTTGCGGTCGCCAAGCGCGCGGCGGATCCGATCTCGCCCGCCGATGAGCAGCTCCTCCGTCGGTTGGCGCAGGCGACGAGCCTGGCACTCGACAATGCCCGGCTGACGCTGGAGCTGCGCTCGCGGGTCGATCAGATCGAGCTCGTCGCCAAGGACCTGCAGGACTCAAGCGCGCGCATCCTCGGAGCCGCCGAGGGCCAGCAGCGGCATATCGAACGAGCGATCCGCAAGGAGGTGGAGGTTCCACTGCGGGCCACCCTCGCTCGCGTTCGCTCCGCGTGGGCGATCGGTGCAAGCGACGTCAACCACGCTTGTGATCTCCTGCGCGACGCTGGTACCAACGCCAGCGACGCGCTCAACGCGCTCCGCGACGTGGCCCACGGCATCTTCCCACCGTTGCTCCTCACCGATGGGCTGGTGGTCGCGCTTCGATCGCGGGCGCGACGCGAAGGCTGGGCGCTCGACATCGACGCGTCAGACTTCGACGATTCGACCCTCGACGTCGACCAGCGAGCCACCGCGTACTTCGCTCTCAGCGAGCTGGCTCGCGCCGCCTTCCGCGAGCCGCGCGACGGCTGGGTGTCCCTACATCTTGCGCTCAGGCGGGACGAGCTCGTGGCAACCCTCGATGATGAGACGGTCAGCGCTGCAGTCTCAGCCGCCGTCTCGGGCGGGAATGACAGCGAGCTGGCGCGCGCCATCGAACGGGTCGAGGTGCTCGGAGGGCGAATCGAAACGGCCAACGGTAGTGACGAGCCGCTTCGGCTCGTGCTGCCCGTGATGGTCGAGCCACTCGAGGGGTTGTCGTCCCACACGTAGCGCGGCGTCCGATCTGGCCGAGCGGCCCGGGCAGCTTTTCGGCTTCTGCGGTCGTCAGGTTTCGCCCAACCCCCGCTTGGTGGCTTGGGTGGCGAGTTCAGCGCGTGTCGCGACGGCGAGCTTGGCGAAGATGTGGCTGAGGTGCACTTTCACGGTTCCGCGTGCGATGAACATGCGTTCAGCGATCTGCGGGTTGGTAAGCCCCTCGGCGACCAGTGTGACGATCCGAAGTTCCGTGGGGGTGAGGCTGTCCCATCCCGCTGACGGTCGCTTGCGCTCGCCTCGTGCTCGCGAGACATACTCGATCATCTCGGCGAGCGACAGGCTCGTGGATTCCTTCCAGTGTTGGTCGAATGTGTCCTCGCCGAGGAGATCTCGTGCCAGCTTGATGCGTGGCGCGCGTTCGGTCCGGTCGAACGGGCGGGTCGCAAGTCCAATCGCACCTCGTAGCGCGTCGGCCGCCGCGAAGCAGCGCACCGCTTCGCTCGTGCTGTTCGCATCGAACGCGAGTGCGCCGAGCGCATCAAGCGTTGCAGGGATTCCAGGCTGCAGGTCGTGACGAACCTGGCGGGCGAGCGCCGAGTGCAGCAAGTCCTCGGCTTGCGCCGCCTCGCCGCGCTCGCGGCTAGTCAGCGCGAGCTCGGATTCGATGAGCGCGAGCAGCCAGTCGTTTCCGATCGGTGTCACGAGCGCTGCGGCCTCGTCGAGCGTCGCTTGGGCCGAGTCGAGCGCGCCGGCCATTCGCTTCGCCGCGCCCAGCGCACGGAGGAGCTGCCCGATCCAGATTGGCGCCGCGACCTCGCGAATCTCCTCGATCACCGATTCGACCAGCGCGGCCGCTGTGGCGTGGTCGCCCGTTGCGAGCGCAATGTCGGCCAGGCTCGCGACCGCCTCGACGATCGACAGGCCGCTGCCAGCCGCGTTGGCTCGAACCATGAATGCTTCGAGTCCGGCGGCCGCACCGGACGTGTCTCCGGTGGCCGCTCTGGCGTCGAGGGACCACACCTCGGTGAACCCTCCTGTCGATGGATCACCGACGGCACGACAGCACTGGGCGGATCGGTCGAACGCTGCAAAGGCGGTCGCGTAGTCGCCGCGGTGTGCAGCGAAGTAGCCGACCTGCCCGAGGTACCACGCTCGGAAGAAGTCGCTGTCGAGATCTTCGGCGGCCTGCCGTAGCGCGTCAAGCGATGGGGCGGCACCGGCTTCGTTGTGCGCGAGATAGTAGGAGACTGCAGTCATCTTCCATCCATCGGCGACCGCCCAATCGTCACCGATCGCCAGACCAAGCTCGATGCTTCGCTCCAGACGGGCGCGCCCAGCCTCGGGGTCGGATAGCACCTCCGCAAGGCCAAGCGTGTTCAACGCACGCGCGGTTGCCCAATCGTCGCCCACCGCCGTGGCCATCGCCAGCGCCTGGGGCGCCCGCACCTGCATGGTCTCGAAGTCGTCGCCGTACAACGCCACATGGGCCGCGCCCCAGAGTGCTCGCGCTCGCGCGACGGTCGGCGGCGCATCGTCGTCTGCCAGGACTCGGGCGAACCAGCGTCCGCCTTTGCCGAGATGGCCGCGTAGCTCCCAAAACAGGGTGAGCGCCGTCGCGAATCGCCACATGTCATCCGCTGGTCTTGCAGTATCGCCCCACTCCATGGCCATCTCGAGGTTGTCGTGTTCGGCTTCGAGGCGAGCGAGGCACGCTGGCCCGTCACCGAGGGCAAGCCTGGGCGCCAAGAGCTCGGCGAGGTCGAGGAAGTACGAGAAGTGTCGCTCGCGGACCGCGTCGGCATCGCCCGACTCCACGAGCCGAGCCTGGAGGAACTGACGGACCGATTCGAGCATCCGGTAGCGGGACTCAGGGTCTTCGTGATCGACCTGGATCAACGACTTGTCAACGAGTCGCGTCAGGAGGTCGAGCACACCGAACCGGTCGGTCTCAGCGTCGCTGCCAACCGCTTCCGCCGCCTCGAGCGTAAAGCCGTGGAGCACCGCGAGCCGGCGAGCAAGTACTTGTTCGTCCTGCTCGAGGAGCTCGTAGCTCCATGCAACCGATGCCTCCAGCGTCTGCTGCCGAGGCATAGCGGTGCGGCTGCCTCCGGTGAGTAGGCGAAATCGATCGTCGAGCGCTGTCGCGATCCGGGTCGGGTGCATCATGCGGACTCGGGCCGCTGCGAGTTCAATCGCGAGCGGAATGCCGTCGAGGCGATCGACGATCTGGTCGATCGCCTTCGATGCTTCGGGGTCAGGGGAGAATCCCGGGCGCGCCTGTTGGGCTCGATCCACGAACAACGCTACGGAGGCAGAACGATCGAGCGACGGCACGCGCCAGGCCACCTCCCCCGCGACACCCATCGGCTCGCGACTCGTGGCCAGCACGCGCAAGCGTGGGCAAGCTCGGAGCAGCGACTCGATCATCGCGGCCGCCGAGTTGAGGACCTGCTCGCAGTTGTCGACTACCAGTAGCGCGTCGAGATCGTGCATCTGTTCGATCAGCGTGTCGATGAGCGGTCGCCCGAACTCCTCGCGCAAACCGAACACACCTGCGATGGCGTGGGAGATGTCGCTGCCGTGCGCTACTGCGGCCAGCTCCGCGCACCACACGCCGTCGAGGTGAACGTCGAGCTCGTCAGCGGCGGCGTGCAGGGCGAGGCGGGTCTTGCCGCAGCCGCCAGTACCGGTCAGCGTCACCAACCGGTTCTCGTGTAGCGCCTGACGCACCGCCGCGATCTCGGCGTCACGACCTACGAAGCTGGATACCTGTGCGGGCAGGTTTGTGGGCATCGCGCCGAGCGAGCGCAACGGGTGGAACTCGTGGCCGAGGTCGGGATGTACGAGTTGCCAGATCCGCTCGGCCCGGCCGAGATCCTTCAATCGATGCAGACCAAGGTCACGGAGCTCGACCGCCTCGGGTAGGGAGTCAACCACCAAATCGCGTGTGGCGTCCGAGATGAGCGTCTGCCCACCATGCCCGATCGCGCGCATCCGCGCGCAGCGGATGATCGTCGGGCCGAAGTAGTTGCCCGCGTCGCGCAACCGGATCTCGCCGGTGTGCAGCGCCATGCGCACCCGCACTTCGCCGCCGATGGGCCATGGTTCCCGCTCGATGGCGCGCTGAGCATCAAGCGCCGCGGCCACTGCGTCTGACGCCCTGGAGAAGGCGCCCACCACGCTGTCGCCTTCACCCTGTTCAACCGGACGCACGCCTCCGTGCAGCGCGATGGCGGCTTCGAGCAGCTCATAATGACGCGCGACGGAGATCGCCGTCTCGTCGGCGCCCGCCTCCCAGAGCTTCGTCGAGCCTTCGATGTCGGTGAGCAGGAAGGTCACCGTGCCGGTTGGTAGCTCAGATTCGACGGTTTGGGACACGTCTGAGTCTGCCAGGTTGATTTCTGTCGGGGCCATGACCGCACTGTGTCGGTATGGGCCGCGAAGAACATCCCCCACATGGCATATCCGCGCAGACACCAGCCCGTAGGTTCGAGGTCGATGGAGGGACGGGACGGCGGGTAACGTCACGCTGAGCTTTCCGATGGGCGAACAACGGCCGCTGCACGGCCTGCCCCACCACGACTCGGACGGACGAGGGCGACCATGAGCACAACGGGCCTGGTGACCATCCTGTTCACCGACCTGGTCGGATCCACCGATCTGTCGACGAAGATGGGGGACGTAGCCGCCGACGAGCTGCGGCGGCACCACTTCGAGGACCTTCGTGGCGCCATCGAGGGCACCGGAGGGCACGAGGTGAAGACGATCGGCGACGCGATCATGGCGTCGTACACCTCGGCCGCTGACGCCCTCAACGGCGCGGTGTCGATGCAGCGATCCGTGGCCCGGCGCAACGCGCGATCCGAGGCGACTGCGCTGGCCATGCGGATCGGGATCAGCGCCGGGGACGCCACCTTCGAAGACGACGACTGGTTCGGAACGCCTGTGGTCGAGGCCGCCCGACTGTGCGCGTCAGCCGACGGCGGCCAGATCCTCGTCAGCGATCTGGTGCGCGCCCTGGCGGGCTCGCGCAGCGACCTTGAGCTCACCCGGCTCGGTGAGCGCGAGCTCAAGGGACTCCCCCAACCGATCGCGGTTTGCCAGGTGGAGTGGGCCGACGAGGGCATGGCCGACGCCCGCGCCATCCCGCTGCCCGGGTTCGTGGAGATCGCCCCCACCTTCCCCTTCGCCGGCCGCGCCACCGAGCGGGAGACGCTCGTCACGGCCTGGAAGGAGACCGCCGCCGGTACGCGGCGGGTGGTGCTCGTGTCGGGTGAGCCGGGCGTGGGCAAGACCCGCCTAGTCACCGAGCTGGTGAAGACCGCCCACCAGCAGGGCGCTCTGCTGCTGTGGGGGCGCTGCGCTGAGGAGCTCGACGTGCCCTATCAGCCCTTCGCGGAGGCACTGCGGCACTACGTGCACTCCGTGCCCGCGGATCGGCTGCGCGAGGAGCTTGGCCCGCTCGGCGGGGAGCTGACCCGGCTCATCCCCGACCTTGGCCACCTCGTCCCCGGGCTGCCGGAGCCGGTCCACACCGAAGCCGAGACCGAGCGACACCGGCTGTTCGAGGCCGTCAGTGACCTGCTCGAGGCGGTGAGCCGCGCCACCCCGATCGTGCTCGTGCTCGACGATGTCCACTGGGCCGACAAGCCGTCGCTCTTGCTGTTGCGCCACGTGCTGCGCCGACCGGCCGCCATGCCCCTGCTGATCCTGGCCACCTACCGCGACACGGACCTCGACCGCTCGCACCCGCTGGCCGATGTGCTCGCCGACCTCCGCCGCGAGGCGGGCGTGGAGCGCCTCGACCTGCAGGGCCTCGACGCCGACGAGGTCACCGACTTCATGGAGCATGCCGCCGGCCACGCGCTCGAGCAATCAGGTCTCGACCTGGCCGTCGCCGTCCACCAGGAGACCCAGGGCAACCCGTTCTTCGTGGGCGAGATGCTTCTGCATCTGGCCGAGAGCGGGCTCATCTTCCAGCGCGACGGCCAGTGGACCAGCGACACCACGCTCGCCGAGGCGGGCATCCCTGAGGGCATCCGGGAAGTCGTCGGCCGTCGCCTGTCCCGCCTCTCCCCCGCGGCCAACACCGCGCTTTCCATCGGAGCCGTCATCGGAGCCGAGTTCGACTCCGCCCTCGTGGAGGAGCTGAGCGAGCTCGGCTCCGATGAGGTGTTCGACGCCCTGGACGAGGCGGCCCGGGCGTCCATCGTACGGGAGGTGGCCGGTGCCTTCGGCCGCTACGCCTTCGCCCACGCGCTCGTGCGGTCGACCCTCTACGAGGAGCTGAGCACCAACCGGCGGGTGCGGATGCACGCCAAGGTCGCCGAGGCGATCGAGACACGCCACGCTGCGGATCTAGAGCACCACCTTGACGCCCTCGCCTTCCACTACAGCGAGGGTGCCCTCGCGGGCGACCCGCACAAGGCGGTCGAGCTCGGGCAGCGAGCGGCGACCAAGGCCACCGAGGACCTGGCCTTCGAGGCTGCCGCTCGGCACCTCGACCGGGCCTTGGGCGCGCTGGAACTGGTCAGCGCACCGGACCCGGGGCTTCGCTGCGACCTCCAGCTCGCGCTTGGGATCGCGCTACGGGCAGCATCGGATCCCGACTACCGCGCCGCAGGCCTACGGGCGGCCGCTACCGCCCGGGAGATGGGCGACCCCGATCGGCTGGCCCGGGCCGCGTTGGCCATGACCGGATCGACGAGCAGCCTGGGCGGGCTCGTCGACGAGGAGCTCGTCGACGTCCTCCACGCGGCACTCGCCGCCCTCGACGATGCCCCGTCACCCACGCGGGCCTGCCTCCTGTCGGGGCTGGCCGTGGAGCAGTTCTGGGGCCCGGACAAGGCGGGGACGAGGCAGCTGGCCACCGACTCGATCAAGATGGCCCGCGCCACCGGCGACCCCGAGGCGCTCACCTCCTGTCTGCTCCGGAGCTGGACGCTCGTCGACGGCTCGGAGCCATTCATCGCAACCTCAGCCGAGCTCTATGCGGAGGCGGCCGCCCTGGACTGGGACGATCCGGTCAACAACTTCGAGCTGAGCCGGCGTCAGCTGGCGTTGGCGGCGGCGCGGGGCGACCAGGCCGAGATGCACCGGCACCTCGCGACCGTCATCGAGCAGGCCGAGCGGCTCCGCCAACCGCACTACACGTTCAATGCCCGGAGCGACCACGCCATGGTCAACGCCTTCGTCGGCGACCTCGCTACCGCCGAGGAGCAGATCGTCGGCGCCATGACCGAGGCGCTGGAACGGGGCGTTCCGACGAACAACGTCATGGCAGCCGTCGGCGCCCTCTTCTACATGGTGCGCCGTGCCCAAGGCCGCGTCGATGAGCTCGTCGACGCGGTGGCAAACCTGGTGGAAACTCAACCGGGGGCGCCGGTGTGGAAGGTGGCCCTCGCCGGGACGCTCAGCGAGAGCAACCGGGCCGACGAGGCCAGGCCCTGGGTGGAGTTCCTGGCCGCCGACGGCTGCGCCAACGTACCACCCGACGTGGAGTACCCGGTGACGCTGTGCGGACTGGCTCGCCTCACCCGCACGGTGACGCTTGGCGAGGCCGAGATGCGCTATCTCTACGACCACCTGTTGCCTTTCGCGGGCACCTACAACTGGAGCGGCACGTCGATCACCGACGCCAACGACCACGGCCTTGGCGTGGTGGCGGCACGACTCGGCGACTTCGAGCAGTCCGATGCTCACTTCGCCGCCGCCATCGCCCTCGGGGCGAGGTCGGGTGCCCGTCCCTACCTCACACAGGCACACCTCGACTGGGCCCGGTTGCTCGCCGAACGAGGGGACACGGCACGGGCCACCGAGCAGGCGCAGATCGCCCTCGCCATGGCCGAGGAGCTCCGCATGGACGGCACCTTCGGCGCCGTCGGCAACGCCCAGGCGCTGCTCGCCGACCTCGCCTGATCCGTCACACTGGTGTAAGGGCGACCAACCTGCATCTCGGCAAACAGGAGCGGGCGCGGGAAATTCGCGGGAAAGACCCTACGTGTTCGAGAGCTGGCTCACGCGCTGGAACGAGACCCCGAGCACGGTCGCCGCATCGCGTTGACCACGACAGCGATGTTGGTGGGATCCTCGTCCGTCGCAAGCGCGATGTCCTCGCTCGCGTACGTCTCGGCTTGATGCAACGATTTCGCCTGGGAGTGCACACCTGGCAGGTCGTCCAGGCTGAGCGCCCACCAAGCACTTGAGCGTTCGGCGTTGACCTGGTAGCGAGGGACTAGACACAACCGCCCTCGATCCCAGCTTCGGCTCCGCCGGGTACACGACAACAGCCGTTGGCTCCCAAGCAACCGCTCAGGCTGTCGCTGTCCAATCGGACGGCAAGATGGCTGGACACGTGGGCTTCTCGGCCTCACACGACATTTCGAACTCGCTACGCTGCGGGCATTGTCGAGCCAGATGGGGTGACTTCATGGCAGTTGTGCTGCTCACGGGCTGCAGTAGTGGTTTCGGTCTGGAGGCCGCGATCGCGTTCGCTGAGGGAGGCGACAGGGTCGTGGCGACGATGCGCAACCTTGGCAAAGCCGACCCACTGCGCAAGCGCGCCGCTGATGCGGGTGTCGAGGTCGAGCTCGAAGCGCTCGACGTCACCTCCGACGAGTCCGTCGCGACCGCGGTCGCCGCAGTGATCGAGCGGCACGGCGCGATCGACGTGCTCGTCAACAACGCGGGCGTAGGATTCGGCGGCGCGGTCGAGATGATGCCGATCGACACCGCGCGCGAGTTGATGGAGACCAACTTCTGGGGGGCACTACGGGCCATCCGCGCTGTGCTGCCCGGTATGCGCGAGAAGCGCGCCGGGGTGATCGTCAATGTCACATCGCTGGCCGGCCGGCTGCCGGGCACGATGTACGAAGGCATGTACTCCGTGTCGAAGCACGCGCTCGGCACTCTGAGCGAGAGCCTCGCCGGAGAGACGGCACCGTTCGGCATTCGAGTGGTTTGCATCGAGCCGGGCTTCTTCGCCACGGAGATCTCGAACAACAATCAGGGCGTCGACCAAGGCACTGGCGGGACTCCCTACGAGGCCGACGCCAACTGGTTCCGTTCGTTCATGGAGAGCAGCGTCGACAGCGGCGCCGATCCTCGCGTCGTCGCCGACGCAATTGTGGCTGCGGCCAACGATCCCAACGCGGTGCTGCACCAGGCGATCGGTGACGACGCCGCCGCGTACTTGTCTGTGCTCGAGGCCGCCGGTTCGTTCGAGGGTTGGATGGCGGGCGCCATTCCGATCGTGGAGTCCATCTCCGG
>JBKJSO010000200.1:0-5582 GCA_046595835.1 Acidimicrobiales bacterium
AGCACGTGGCCCACCGCCAGGCCACGGCTCGACAGGTAGGCGAGGCTGGCGAAGTCGTGCACGTGCCACGCATCCGCGGCCGGCGGGCGGTGGAACCAGATGGCGTGGTCGAGGCTGGCCGACATGAAGCCGTACTCGAAGGCATCGCCCATCCCGGGGGCGGGCCGCTCGGGGTGCAGCGCCACCACCGCGTCGGTGGGCACGTCGTCGGACAGGTAGGCCAGCGCGCAGGCTTGCAGCACGGGGTCGGCGCCAACGGGGTCGACGAGGCGCATCCACGCGATGCCTCGCCCCGGCTCCTCGTTGCGGGCTCCCGCGAAGCGCCGCTCGAACATCGGGCTCCACGACTCGCCGGTGAGCTCCTCGGGCGGCGGGATGTCGGGCAGGGCCACGATCTGCACGTCGTGGCCGGCCTCGTCGACCTGGAATGACAGCGACATCGTGAGGATGGCGCCGACCGACTGCCTCGCCACGACCTGGCGGGTCACGAACGAGCGGCCGTTGCGAGCGCGATCCACCTCGAAGCGGATCGGCTCGTCCGCATCGCCCCGCCGGAGGAAGTAGGCGTGCAACGAGTGGACGCGGAAGCGCTCCTCCACGGTGGTGGCGGCCGCCCGCAGGCCTTGGGCCACGATCTGGCCCCCGTAGAGCCCGCCCCAGGGGTAGTTGGGCCCGGTCCCCACGAACACGTCGGTGCCGTGCGGCTCCAGCTGCATCATCTCGGCGAAGTCCACGTCTGATCGTCCCCTGCGGGCCGCACCCACGCCAAGTCGGCCGACTGACGCGGATCCGGTCGCCAAGAGCATCGGTAACCACGGATTCGCTCGCCAAGATGCGCTGGTAGCACGAAATCCGTTGTCCGAGTAGCCTCCGTGGCTCTGGACCGCATCCACCATGTTGTGGGGGGCCGGTCGCTCCCAGGCACGTCCGGTCGCGCCGCGCCTGTGTTCGACCCCGCCACCGGCCGCCAGGGCGCCGAGGTGCCGCTGGCCTCGATCGAGGAGGTCGACCACGCCGTCGCCGTGGCCGTGGAGGCGCAGCGAAGCTGGCGAGACGTGCCGCTCGCCCAGCGGGTGCGCGTGCTGTTCGCCATCCGCGAAGCCGTGGCCGCCAACGAGGACCTCCTCGCGGAGAGCATCACCGCCCAGCACGGCAAGACCCTCGCCGACGCCGCCGGCGAGGTGCAACGGGGCCTCGAGTGCATCGAGTACGCCTGCGGCATCCCCGAGCTGCTGAAGGGCGACGCGTCGACCCAGGTCGCCACGGGCGTCGATGTCCGCTCCGTGCGTCAACCGATCGGGGTCGTGGGCTGCATCACGCCGTTCAACTTCCCTTGCATGGTCCCGCTGTGGATGCTCCCGAACGCCATCGCGTGCGGGAACGCCGTCGTCCTCAAGCCCTCCGAGCGCGATCCCGGCGCCGCCGTCCTGCTCGCCGACCTGTTCCGCCGCGCCGGGTTGCCCGACGGCGTGCTCAACGTCGTTCACGGCGACCAGGTGGCCGTGAACCGGCTGCTGGAGCACCCCAAGGTCGGCGCCATCAGCTTCGTGGGCTCTACACCGGTGGCGCGCCACGTGTATGAGACGGGCACGATGCATGGCAAGCGGGTGCAGGCGCTCGGCGGCGCCAAGAACCACATGGTGGTGCTGCCCGACGCCGACCTCGACCTCGCCGCCGACGCGGCGGTGAGCGCCGCCTTCGGATCCGCCGGCGAACGCTGCATGGCCGTCTCGGTGGTCGTGGCTGTCGGAGGTGTCGGCGACGCCCTCGTCAGCGCCATCAAGCTCCGAAGCGACAAGCTCGTCATCGGAGCCGGCACCGACCCCGCCTCGGAGATGGGCCCGCTCATCACCCGCGACCACCGCGACCGCGTGGCGGGCTACGTCGCCGGCGCCACCGATGCCGGTGCCCAGGTCGTGCTCGACGGGCGCGACCAGCAGGTGCCCGACGATGGCTTCTTCCTCGGCGTCACCCTGCTCGACGGCGTCACCCCCGAGATGGACGTCTACTGCGACGAGATCTTCGGTCCTGTGCTCTGCATCGTGCGCGCAGACACCTACGACGACGCCGTCGCCCTCATCAACGCCAGCCCCTACGGCAACGGCGTGGCCCTCTTCACTCGCGACGGTGGGGCGGCTCGACGCTTCGAGCAGGACGTCGAGGTGGGCATGGTGGGCATCAACGTGGCCATCCCCGTGCCGGTCGCCCACTTCAGCTTCGGCGGGTGGCGATCGTCGCTGTTCGGCGACAGCCACATGTACGGCCCCGATGGCGTGCACTTCTACACGAGGTCGAAGGTGATCACCACGCGCTGGCCCGACCCAGCCACCAGCTCGGTCGACCTCGGCTTCCCGAGGAACCGCTAGCACCTCCAGCCGGTGGGGCTGGGGCGACGGCGGGCGTCGCCCCAGCCCCACCCCGGCCGAATCTGTGGAGGGTGGGAACCGGGGCGCAGGGCTCGGGCGTCGTAATGGCGTTCGACCCTGCCAAGGAGCCCTGCCATGCGAGCGACCCGTCGACCCCTCCACCTGGCGGCTGCCCTCGCCGCCACCTCGATCGGTCTCGTGGCCGCCGCGGGACCAGCAGCCGCCTGTGGCGGCCTCGTGGGCGAGAACGGCACCGTCCAGCTCACGAAGACCACGACGCTGGCCGCCTTCCACGCCGGTGTCGAGCGCTACGTGACGTCGTTCGAGTTCGCCGGTGAGGGCCAGGAGGTGGGCTCCATCATCCCGCTGCCCGACGTGCCCACCGATGTGGTGCGCGGCGGGGACTGGACCCTGCAGCGGCTGGCCCGCGAGGTGGCGCCCCCAATCGACCAACGAGCCTTCTTGGCAACGGCCGGCGTGGCGCAGGACAAGAACGCCGAGGTGCTGCTCGAGACGACGGTCGACGCCCTCGACATCACCGTCCTGCGCGGCGGGGGCGATGAGGTGGGGCGCTGGGCCCGCGACAACGGGTTCCTGCTCACCCCGGACGCACCCGAGATGCTCGACTTCTACGCCAGCCGCAGCCAGGTGTTCATGGCCGCCCGGTTCGACGCATCACGCGCCGCGGCGCTCGGGCAGGGCGCGGGCGACGGCACGCCGATCATGATCACGATCCCCACCGATGCGCCCTGGATTCCGTTGCGCATCCTCTCCCTCGGTCTCGAGCGGAGCCGGTTCATCGACGCCGACGTGTTCGTCCTCACCGACGACGAGCCAAAGCTGCTCGCCGGCGGGCCCGGCCTCACCCTCGAGCGCAGTGAGCCGGCCAGCACGCCCCTCCTCGACGACCTGCGCTCCGACGTCGGCATGGAATGGGTGCCGTCGCACCTGTGGTTCACCTATCTCAAGGTTGGCACCGAGGCCGGCAACCTCGACTACGACCTCGCCGTCTCGCCGAACCACACCACGCTCCCGACGCTCGCCGACACCGGGGTGACCGCACCCCAGATCCGACCCGTCGTCGCCCACGCCACGTCCACCCGGTGGCCGGCCGCCGCCGGCGTGGGGGCCTCGGTCCTCCTGCTCGCCGTGCTGGTGGGCCGCGACCGACGCCACGACCGGCGGCCCGACCGCACCCCCGTTCCGGCATGACCGTCACTGCGGAGGAGTCGCGACGGCCGCACCGTCGACTCGTTCGTCGCGTGGTCACCGCCGTGGCCGTCGGCGTCATCGTCGCGGTGGCCGCCTCGGCGCTCGTCGCGTCCGGACGGGAACCTGCGGCGCTCGGTCCGGGCATCGTCACCGTGCACGTGGGCATCCACCACAGCCACTTCGACCTCGGCCACCTGCGCGTGCAGCAGGGAACGATGGTGCGCTTCGTCGTCCACAACGACGACCCCATCGACCACGAGCTCATCGTGGGCGACGTCGAGGTGCACCGTCGTCACGCGCTCGGCACGGAGGGGCACCATCCCCCTGTGCCCGGCGAGGTCAGCGTGGCACCCGGCGACACGGCGCTGACCTTCTACGAGTTCAACGACCCGGGCACGGTCGTCTACGCCTGCCACCTGCCCGGGCACATCGCCTACGGCATGCGCGGCGAGATTGAGGTGGTCGCCGCCCAGCAGGCGCACTAGCCGGGCACCGGACCGCCGACCCGGCGCGGCCTGGTGCTGACGCCGTCAGTGCTTGATCATCACGTGCTTGAGCTCGGTGTAGTGCTCCACCGCGTAGATCGACATGTCCTTGCCGTAGCCGCTCTGCTTGAACCCGCCGTGGGGCATCTCGCTCATGATCGGGATGTGGTCGTTGACCCACACCGTGCCGAAGCGCAGCCCGGCCGCCATGCGCATGGCCCGACCGACATCGGTGGTCCACACGGAGGCGGCCAGCCCGTAGTCGACGCCGTTGGCCCAGGCGAGCAACGTCTCCTCGTCGGGGGCGCGCTGCACGGTGACGACGGGGCCGAACACCTCCCGCTGCACGATCTCGCTGTCCTGCGCCGGGCCGACCACGATCGCCGGTGCGTAGAAGAAGCCGCCGCCGCTGGGCAGCGCCGCGGTGGACAGCACCTCGGCACCGGCCTCGGCCGCCCGCGCCACCATGCCGCTCACGCGCTCGAGCTGCTCGGCCGACACCACAGGGCCGACCTCGGTGTCGGCGTGGGTGGGATCACCGAACGGGATCTGGCCCACCTCGGCCTGCAGCGCGGCGACCAGCTCGTCGTGCACCTTCGGACCGGCGATCACACGACAGGCGGCCGTGCAGTCCTGCCCGGAGTTGTAGTAGCCGGCGGCGCGTACGCCGGCCGCTACGGCCGCCGCGTCTGCGTCGTCGAACACCACCACCGGCGCCTTGCCGCCCAGCTCGAGGTGCACCCGCTTGAGCGTCTCGGACGATGCCTTGGCGATCGCCTTGCCCGCCGCCACCGATCCGGTGAGCGACACCATGGCCACGTCGCGATGATCGACCAGGGCCACGCCCGCCGTCTCGCCCCGGCCGCACACCACGTTGAGCACACCGGGGGGAAGGACGTCGGCGGCCAGCTCGGCCAATCGCAAGGCGGTGTAGGGCGTGAGCTCCGAGGGCTTGAGCACCACGGTGTTGCCAACGGTGAGCGCGGGACCCACCTTCCACGTCGCCATGTTCAGCGGGTAGTTCCACGGCGCGATCGACCCGATCACGCCCAGCGGCTCGCGGCGCAGCATCGACGTGTACCCCGCCATGTACTCGCCGGCGGCGCGCCCCTCGAGGAACCGCCCGGCGGACGCGAAGAACTTCCAGTTGTCGAGCGTGAGGTCCATCTCGAACTCCATGATCGACACCGGCTTGCCCACGTTCTCCGACTCGATGGCCGAGAGGTTGTCGATGTCGGCCTCGATCCGCCGAGCCAGCTCGTGGAGCGCCTCGCTGCGCTCACGCGGCGTCTTGGCCGCCCAGGCCGGGAAGGCCGCCGCGGCGGCGCGCACCGCGTCGTCCACGTCGGCCACCTCGCTGGCCGGAGCCGTGCCGATCACCGCGCCGGTGGCCGGGTTCACGATGTTGTCCGTGGCGCTGGAGCGAGCGGGGCGCCACTCGTTGGCGATGAAGTTCTGGTCAGGCATGTCGTGCATCCTCCTGGCAAGCGATCCAGTCGTGATTCTGACAGAATCTCCA
>JBKJSO010000392.1:0-5414 GCA_046595835.1 Acidimicrobiales bacterium
CCGAAGGCCGCCTCGCTGTAGGGGCGCACGCCAGCCGCCACCAGCACGGCCACCACTTCCACCGCCACCGCCACGCGCAGGGGCCGACGGATGGATGCGGGCGCGGTGTCGCCGGCCAGGAAGAACAGGCCAGAGATGGTCACAAGGTCGACACGGCTGCGCGACACCCCGAGGGCATAGGCCCACAGGAACGCCCCCGTGCCGACCGCGAAGAGCACGCCAGACAGCACGGCGTGGAGCAGGCCGAACGCATCGGGCAGCAGCGCGGCACCGACGCTCGTGCCGACCAGCAGACCCGTGCCCACGAAGGCGAGGTTCACGAGCCCAGCCCCCGGCTCCGGACCATCCTGCGCTTCAGTCACGCTGGGCAGCCTCCCACGACGCCAGCGCCGTGCCGAGGCGGGCGGCAAGCACGTCGTACGAGAAGCCCTCCACCGCTCGGACCCGTCCAGCGACACCCATGCGAACCCGAGACGGGGGGTCATCGAGCAGGCCGGCCAACGCGTCGGCCACCGCAGACGGGTCGTCGGGGTGATGCACCACGACACCAGTCTCGCCGTCGACCACGGCCTCCGCGGCACCCCCGCTGTCGCCGGCGACCTGCGGGACACCAGCCGCAGCGGCCTCCACGAACACGATGCCGAACCCCTCCTGCTCGAGACCACCCCAGCGGTTGCGGCAGAGCATCGCGAAGACATCACCGCAGGCGTAGAGCCCGGGGAGGTCCTCGTGGGCGATGCGGCCGAGGAGGCGAACCGGGGCCCCCGTGTCGGCGATGAGACGCTGCAGGCGTTCGCTGTCACGACCCCCACCGCCGATGACGACGCTGAGATCGGGACGGCCAGGTGCCAGCAGGGCGGCCGCTCGGATGAGCACGTCCATCCCCTTGCGCGGTACGAGTCGGCTGACGGATACGACAAGCCGGCCCGTCTCGGGGAGCCCCAGGCGAGCACGCGTGGCGACTCGGTCCTCGGCTGAGAGCGGGCAGAAGCGAGCCGTGTCCACGCCGGGAGGCACCATGATGCTCGAGAGCGACCGGCCCGCGGCTCGCTCCGCCTCGGCGAGCGGATAGCCCCCGGCAGCCACCACCAGACTCGCCCGACGCAGCACCCGCCCCAACAGCTGGGAGGTGACGGGCAGGCGACCTGGCACCGTGATCTCCGCGCCGTGCAGCACCAGCCCGTAGGGCGCGGCCCGCAGTCGGGGCCCCACGAGGCCCACCGGGAGCGCGGGATCGAGCACCACGAGGCTCGCCTTCATCTCCGTCGCCAGCGCATCGATCTGCCTGGTGAGCCGCCTCGTGGGCAGGAGCACCTTCTCGCGAGTGCGCACGATCCGGTAGGCCTGCTCAGCATCCCACGCGGCGGCGTCGGGGTGCGGAGTGGTCAGCACCACGAAGGACGCGGGATCGAGCCGCCGCCACAGCTCCCAGAGCATCGTCTGGATGCCGCCGATCTTGGGCGGGAAGTCGTTCGTGACGAACAGGTGGGTCATGAGGCGTCGGGTCGCCCAGTCAGCGGGTCGGGACGGTGGCGTGGAGCTCCGCAACCACCAGCGGATCGAGGTCGGCCGCGAGCGGCCCGACCAGATCCTCGCGTCCGAGACGCCGCGCCGCCCACACGGCGTGGCCCCGAAGCAGTGGATCTGGGTGAGCGAGGTAGCGCTGGAGCATGGCGTCAACCGCGGGATCATCGCCGACGGCCACGTTGCCAAGCACCACGAGCGCGTTGCGCCGCACATAGCGGACCTCGCGCTTCGGGATGTACCAGCGCTCGGCCCAGCCGAGCACCACGGCGTCATCGTCGTCGAGCAGGGCGAGCAGCGGGACCCAGGGCTGCTCGGTCCCCGACGCCGGCGCGATCGGCGCCCGCCGGTTGGGTGGGCACACCTCTTGGCACTCGTCGCAGCCGTAGATGCGGTCGCCCAGGGCCACCCGGTGCTCGAGCGGGAACGGACCATCCGCTTGGAGCAACCACGACAGGCAGCGGCGCGCATCGACGACCCCCGGCGCGGTGATGGCCCCGGTCGGGCATCCGTCGAGGCAGCGCGTGCAGGCGCCGCAGCGATCATCGGCCACGTCGGCTGACGCGTTCAGCGGCGCGTCGGTGACCACGGAACCCAGCACGTACCAGCTGCCGAGCCCAGGGAGCAGGAGGTTGGCGTTCTTGCCCCACCACCCGATGCCGGCCCGATGCGCCGCGGCGCGATCGACGAGCGCGTTGTCGTCGACGAGGACGCGCGCCCGCCATCCCGCCTCGGCGAGGAGGGCGGCGATCTGTGCGAGTCCCGCCCGCAGCGCGGCGTAGTGGTCGTCCCAGGCGTAGCGCGCCACGCGACCCGCCGGGCCGCCGGGCGACGCATCCGGCGCATCGGTGAGGTAGTTGCGCGCCCCTACCACCAGTGCTCGCGCGTCGGGAACGGCCAGGGCCGGATCCGTGGATCGCACCGGGTTGCGGTAGGTGAACGCCATGCCACCGTGGAGTCCTTCGGCCTTGCGGGCCGTGAGCGTCGAGCGCACCTCGAGGAAGGGCTCCGCGCTGGCCACCTCCACGGCGTCGAGTCCGGCCGCCATCCCCGCCTGGCGCAACGTCTCCACGGCCGGGAGGGGGCGGACGCCGGATGCCGTGGGCACGGCCGCGCTCAGGTGGCGCGCAAGGGACGCGTGCGACGGGGCCGGTCGGGCACCGGACGAGCGACGTTGCCCTCGTTGCCGTTCGACGACGAGGGCGGCGGTGCCACTGCGGGGCGCTCGGCCACAGGCTGCAGCCGCGCCATGCGCTCCCTGGTGGTGCGATCCGCGTCGGCCTGCTCCACCAGGCCCTCTCGGAAGAGCGCGCGTGGCTCCGCGGCAGTGGAAGCGGCTGGGGATGGCGCCGGCACCAACGGCGCCGGCAGGCGCGCCGGTGCGGGCGCAACGACGCTGCGGGGCATCGGGCGCGCGGGCTCGCGCATGCCCGTGCCCGACGTGACCGACGTGACCGACCCGATGGAGGCGGGCCTCGCCGGGAAAGGGGGCGCGGCCTGGACCCGCACAGTCGGGGGTGTCGAGGAGGAAGCGACCGGCGTGGCCACTCGCTGCACCGGCGGAGGTGTGGGTACCGCGGTCCGCTTCGCCACCCGTTGTCCAGCCGCAGGCGCGGGTGCACCCCGGGATGCTGAGGGTCGCCGAGGGGCCGTCGTCGCCCGCTGGGTGGCGGCCGTGGCCTTGGTTGCGGCCGCCTTCTTGGAGGCCACCTCGCGGGCCTTCGCCTTCGCGGCCGCGGCCTTCGTCGCCACAGCCTTGTTCGCCGCTGCCTCCCGCGCCTTCACCTCGCGGGCCTTCGCCTTCGCGGCCGCGGCCTTCGTCGCCACAGCCTTCTTCGCCGCCGCCTCCCGCGCCTTCACCGCAGCCGCCTTCGCCTTCTCAGCCGCCGCCTTCTTCGCCGCCGCCTCCCGCGCCTTCACCGCAGCCGCGGCGGCGCGCTCCTCCTGGCGGCGCTCCCGTTCGAGCCGGGTAGCGGTGGCCTGGTCGGCGCGGGCCTTGCGGGCGGCCTCCGCCGCACGCTCACGGATGCGGCGTGCCGCGGCTCGTTCGGCCTCCACGGCTCGCTGGGCAGCCCCCTTGCGCATCGCTGACGCAGCCCGCTGCCGCTCCTTGGCTGACTTGGAGACCGCCTTGGCCGACGGGTGATCCGGCCGGAACCCGGTGCTCACCACGGCCCGCTTGACGGTGGGGCGCCCCGGGGGCTTCGGAGATCCCGCCCGCCGGGGGCCCTTCGATGAGGACGATCCCGCGAGGGGGGCCACGTAGCCCATCTGCCCGCTGGCGCGATCGGCGGCGATCACCGAACCGGTCGACTCGTCGTAATCGAACTGCAGCACGTTGGTGCGGCCTCGGTAGTGGAAGCTGCAGCGGACTGCCCAGCGACCTTCGGCGACCTGCCGGGCGGTCCACGCGTCGGCGTACTCGTCTGGGGTGAGTGCCACGCCCCGATCGGCGAGGTGGTGACGCACCGCCTCGCCGATGGGCTGTGCCGACGGGCCGAGCCGCGACCGCCGCAGCGGAACCCCGCGAACCTTGGCGATGACCTGCGCTCGCTCGGCGAGGATCGGTGGAGCGAACCGCTCGACCCACTCCGCGTCCACGCCGGCGACCTTCGCCACCTCGGCGATGCTCCTGCCGTGGCGGAGCCGCGCCTGGATCTCCTTCACGCTGAGGGTGCTCTCGACGCGGGAGGGTCGCGGCGGCTCGGCGACACCACCTTCCTCGGCGTCCTCGCCGGCGCGGCGAGATCGGAGATCGTCGATGGCCTCCTCGATCGCGTCGTCGATCGTGAGGACGTAGCCGCCCGAGCGCGCGCCGCGACGGGCGCTGAGGATCAGCCCTTCGTGATCTGTTGTGAACCCAACGAGATGAAGCTTCTGCACGCGCTCGGCGCGGGGACGGCTGCTCCCCGGACCTGCCACCTCCCGTCGTGACGGTAGCAGCGCCCTCTGCTTCGCCCGGTGACCGGGCGCCCAAACCGCTGTGCGCCGGGCGCTCGTTTAGCCCGTGCGGCGCCGGTGTCGGAGGGCAGGAGCCAGGCCGCCCGCTTCGAGGAGCCGAAGCGCCCGGACCTCCGCCACGTCGATGACGATCGCGTCGCCCGACTCGCGCTCGCACAGGAACGTCACGACGCAGTCGGCGCAGGCCGAGGTGCCCTCCATGACGCATTCGTCGCAGCTGATGAACAGCGAGGTGTCTCCCATGCCGCTGACGTTACGCAGGGGGTGAGACAGCCTCTCCGGCGACCACCGGCTCGACGCGCCCGGTGGGTCCGCACCATCGGCAGTGGACCTCGTCCACCCGCTCCTCGAGCACCTCAGCGTCCTCCACGGTGAGCTCGCCGCCCACCGTGTAGTGGTGAAAGGCCCGCTCGCTCCGGCTCGTCGTGACGTCGAAGCGGGTGAGGTTGCCGCACGTCGTGCAGCGGTAGCGGGGGGTGTCGGCCACAGCTCGAAGGATAGGCAGCACCGCAGCGAAGCGACGCCCGCAGCCGCCTGTAAACGCGGCGGGACCTAGCGGCACTGCGGTCCCGACGCACCGGCGGAGGCAGGAGCGAAGCGACGCCCGCAGCCGCCTGTAGACGCGGCGGGGCCCGGAGCTCCCCCCGAAGCTCCGGGCCCCGTGCCCCCCGATCTACCACCGAGGGTCGGTGATGCGAGCCTAGGCGGACTCGGCGTCGAGTGCGTCGAGACTCATTGCCTCGTACTCCTCGCCGGTGTCCACCCAATCCTCGAACTGGATGACGCCCATCTCACCGAACTTGGTTCGCAGCCACCCGTTGTTGCGGTCGAGCAGGCCGAGCTTCTTGCAGTTCGGGACGATCTTGCTGAACAGGAGCTGCTGGAACGGGTCCTGGTTCTTCAGCTCCGGGTCGTCCTGCTTGAAGATC
>JBKJSO010000332.1:0-7540 GCA_046595835.1 Acidimicrobiales bacterium
CTCGAGATCGTCACCTCGCAGCAGTGGTTCATCCGCTACCCCGACAAGGGCGAGATGCTCGCCCGCGGGAAGGAGCTGGCGTGGTGGCCCGACTTCATGCGGGTGCGGTTCGAGAACTGGGTGAACGGACTGATCGGCGACTGGAACATCACCCGCCAGCGCTTCTTCGGCGTGCCGTTCCCCGTGTGGTACCCGATCCGCCCGGACGGTGTCACCGACTTCCTCGCCCCGATCCTCGCTCCCGAGGACGCCCTCCCCGTCGACCCCACCACCACCGTGCCGCCGGGCTACGACGAGTCGCAGCGCAACCAACCGAGTGGCTTCGCGGCCGATCCCGACGTGATGGACACGTGGGCCACGTCGTCGCTCTCCGCCCAGATCGTGTGCGGCTGGGAGGACGACCCCGACCTGTTCGCCCGCACGTTCCCGATGGACATGCGCCCGCAGGCCCACGAGATCATCCGCACCTGGCTGTTCTCCTCGGTCGTGCGCAGCCACTACGAGCACGGCACCCTGCCATGGGCCAACGCGGCCATCTCCGGCTTCATCGTCGACCCGGATCGCAAGAAGCTGTCCAAGTCGGCCGGCAACATGCCCGACGACCCGGTCACCCTCATCGAGCGCCACGGGGCGGACGCCGTGCGCTACTGGTCGGCCAACGGTCGGCCCGGCATGGACATGACCTTCGACGAGGGGCAGATGAAGATCGGGCGGCGGCTGGCCATGAAGCTGCTCAACGCCTCCAAGTTCGCGCTCGGCATCGGCGATCCGCCGGCGGGGGCGTCGGTCACGGAGCCACTTGATGCCTCGATGCTCACGCACCTCGCGGCCCTCGTCGACGACGCCACCGCCGCCTTCGAGCGCTACGACTACGCCCGCGCCCTCGAGCGCACTGAGGCCCACTTCTGGTCGTTCTGCGACGACTACCTCGAGCTGGTGAAGAACCGGGCGTACAGCGACGGCCCCGGCGCCGACTCCGCCAAGGCGGCGCTGCACCTGGCGTTGGCGACCATCCTCAAGCTGTTCGCACCGTTCCTCCCGTACGTCACCGAGGAGGTTTGGTCGTGGTGGCAGGAGGGCAGCATCCACCGTTCGGTGTGGCCCACCAGTGATGCGCTGCGAGCATCGGCGACCGGCGGCGACCCCCTCGTGCTGACCGTGGCGGCCGAGGTGCTCACCGAGGTGCGGCGGGCCAAGTCTGAGGCCAAGCGCTCCATGCGCTGGGGCGTCAGCACGATCAAGGTCACCGACACGCCCGCGCGGCTCGGCGCGCTGGACAAGGCGGCCGCCGACGTCCGGGGCGCCGGTGTGATCGACCAGCTGTTCATCGACAAGGGCGAGCCGTTCGCCGTCGAGGTCAGCCTCGCCGACGAGGGCTAGCGGCCTTCGACGCCGCGGGCTTCTTCGCTGGTGCCGCCTTGATGGGCCGCGCCGGCGTGCCCTCAGTCGTTGTGCCCGCGGTGTCGAGTGCGGATTCTGCGGCCTGCGGCGCGTCGTCGGACGGTAGGAGGAGCGTGCGATTCGGCGTGGGCATCTCGACCCCGGCGGCGTCCAACCCGGCCTTGATGCGCCCACGCAGCTCGCGCAGCACCTTGAACTGGGCGGCCGGCTGCGTCTTCACCACCAAGCGGATCGTGACGCCAGCCGGGCCCATCGCCTCGACGCCCCACACCTCGGGCTCCTCGAGCACACGCCCCTCCCAGGCCGGGTCGCGCCAGAGGTCGTCGGCCGTCCGCTTGATGGTGGCCTGGGCCACGTCGATGTCGGCTCCGTAGGCCACCGACACGTCGAGCAGGGCACGGGCCCACTGTTGGCTCATGTTGCCGACGCGTGCGATCTGGCCGTTGGGGATGTGCCACATCGTGCCGTTGACATCGCGCACTCGGGTACTGCGCAGGGTCACCGCCTCGACGGTGCCGGTGGCCTCTCCCGCATCGATGATGTCACCCACGCCGTACTGATCCTCGATGAGGATGAACATGCCGGCTAGGAAGTCCTTGACGAGGCTCTGGGCCCCGAAGCCGATGGCCAGCCCGGCGATGCCGGCGCTGGCCACGAGCGGCCCCAGGTTGATGCCGAGCTCACCGAGGATGGTGATCCCCGCCAGCGACCAGACCACGAACCCCGACAAGGAGCGCAGCACGGCGCCGAGCGTGGTGGCGCGAGCGGCGGTGCGCAGCGACGGCGAGCCGGTGGCCAGGACGCGGTCGGGCAGCCGTTGGCCGAGCGACGAGCGGCCGAGGCGGCCGCGCAGGCTCCGGGCCGGAGGGTGCTCACCGGCGAGCGTGCGGACGAACCGTCCGATGGCACGCCGCAGGAGCCAGTGCACGAGGCCGGCCACGAGCACTACGACCAGGATCGTCAAGGGGCGCGCGAAGAGGATGTCGGACACCTCGGCGGCCCGGCTGCTCCCCGTTCGGTCGAGCACCTCCCGGCAGATGAACGACGGGTCGGCCCCGCACGCATCAGAGATGGCCTGGGGGGTCGCCTGCAGCAGCATGGCGATCGACCTTATCGGCCCCCTTGCGACCTGCCTCCACCCGGCCCGGGTTGAGGCCCGGGAACGGCTCCCGCGTAGGCTCCGCGCCGATGACGCTCGAGGTCGACCACGCCCTTGCCCCCAGCGGGCACTACGAACCCCCCCTGCCGGTGCCTGCGGATCCGGGGGTACCTCTGCCTCCGGACAGCATCGGCTACCGGTTCAAGCGCAAGGTCCTCGGTCCACCGCTCCACAGCGACGAGATGGAGCACCAGCGCCTCGGCAAGCCGACCGCGCTGGCGGTGTTCGCGTCAGACAACCTTTCGTCGAGCGCCTACGCCACCGAGGAGATCCTCCACGTCCTCATCCCCCTCGTGGGGCTGGCGGCGTTCTCGCTGGTGGTGCCGATCACGATCGCCATGGTGGTGGTGCTCGGCTTCCTCATCCTCTCGTATCGCGAGACGATCAAGGAGTACCCCTCGGCCGGCGGCGCCTACCTCGTCACCCGTGACAACTTCGGCATCATCCCGGCCCAGGTGGCTGGTGCGTCGTTGCTCACCGACTACATCCTCACCGTGGCCGTCTCGGCTGCAGCCGGTACTGCCGCCCTCGTGTCGGCCTTCGGTGCCCTCAAGCCCTTCACCGTGCCGATCGCCTGCTTCTTCATCGCGCTGATCGCCTTCGGCAACCTGCGTGGGGTGAAGGAGAGCGGCAAGATCTTTGCCGTCCCCACCTACTTCTTCATCCTCAACATGGGCATCCTGCTGGGCATCGGGCTGTGGAAGTACGCCGGGGGCGACCTGCAGGTCGTGGGGCTGCTCCCCAAGACAGCCGAGGAGTTCCATGGGGCCAAGGACGGCCTGTTCTATGGAGCCGGGCTGCTCGGCGTGCTCCACGCCTTCGCCTCTGGCGGCGCCGCCGTCACCGGCGTCGAGGCCATCTCGAACGGCGTGCCCGCCTTCAAGCAGCCTGCCTGGAAGAACGCCCGCCAGACCCTCGTGATGATGGGCATCGGCCTTGGGATCATGTTCCTCGGACTGTCCGCTCTCGCCGCCGCCACGAAGGTTGGCCCGTCATTGACCGGCACCCCCACGGTGATCGCGCAGGTGGGCGAGGCGGTGTACGGCGGCGGCGCCCTCGGCCACATCCTCTTCTACTCGTTGCAGGCCGGAACGATGCTGATCCTGATCATGGCGGCCAACACCGGCTTCGCTGACTTCCCCCGCCTGGCCAGCTTCCAAGCGGACGACAGCTTCCTGCCCCGCCAGATGACCAAGCGCGGTCACCGGCTCGTGTACTCCAACGGTGTGATCGTCCTCGCCGGCGTCGCCATGCTGCTCGTGGTGGCAACCCGGGGCATCGTCACCAACCTCATCCCCCTCTACGCCATCGGCGTGTTCACCGGCTTCACGCTGTCTCAGGCCGGCATGGTGAAGCACCACCTGACCCACAAGCACCCGGGCTGGCAGAAGAGCATCGCGATCCAGGCGGTCGGCTGCACGCTGTCGTTCCTCGTGCTCGTGATCCTCGCCATCACGAAGTTCCGTGAAGGCGCCTGGGTGATCATCGTCGTGCTGCCCATCCTGGTGATGTGGCTGCTGCGTCTGAACCGGCAGTACAGCCGAGAGGCCGAGGAGCTCGAGTACGAGGTGCCCGCAGCCGCCACGGCCCCGATCCTGCGCCGGCACGTGGTGCTCGTGTTCGTCGACGAGCTCGACGCCGCCGCCGCCCGCGCCATCCAGTACGCGCGCAGCCTCACCCCCGACGAGATGCGGGCCGTCCACTTCGTCATCGACGACACGCATGCCAACACCCTGGCCGAGCAGTGGCGCCGCCTCGGCCTGCAGCGGGTGCCGCTCGAGCTCGTGGCCTGCCCTGATCGCCGTCTCACCCGCGCCGCCGTGGAGTGCGTGGCCCGGGAGCTGTCCGATCGACAGACCGAGGTGAGCGTGCTGCTCCCCGAGCGCAAGTACAAGGGCATCTGGCACCGCGTCCTGCACGACAAGACCGGTGAGGCGATCCAGGAGCAGGTGTCGCGTCTCGGCCACGCCAACGTCACCACCGTGCCGTTCCACTTCGGATCCAAGGCCGAGATGGAGCGATCGGTGGCCGCCTACGCAGACGGATCGACCGCCGGCGACGCCACCCTGGACGTCCCTCAGCCCCAGGCGGCCGGCGAGCACGCCGAGTCGAGCGTCGTCGTTGCCGGTGTCGATGGACGCACGCCGATCATCGATGCCCAGTGGCGCGACCGCGTGACGGTCGCGGGCCGGGTCCGTTCGATGCGGGTGGCACCGCTCCACGACGCCCCCACCCTCGAGCTGGTGCTGGTGGACGACACAGGCGCCATCTCCGTGGTGTTCCTGGGCCGCCGCGCGCTCGCCGGCGTCGACGTGGGCTCACGCATGGCAGTGGAGGGCATGGTGGGCGTGCACAAGGCGCGGCTCGCCATCCTCAACCCCACGTACCACCTGCTCGTCTAGTCAGGCGGGACGTGGCCGACGACCCGGGGCGGACCGAGCTCGGTCCGGGGGTCGATTCGCCGTACCCTCGGGCCATGACCGAAGGCGACACGCTGCACCATCCGACCCACCCGGTCCGGATCGTCACGGCAGCCAGCCTCTTCGACGGGCACGACGCCGCCATCAACATCATGCGGCGCATCCTGCAGGCGCAGGGCTGCGAGGTGATCCACCTCGGGCACAACCGCTCCGTGGACGAAGTGATCGCCGCGGTCGTGCAGGAGGACGTGCAGGGCGTGGCCGTGTCGTCGTACCAGGGCGGCCACAACGAGTACTTCCGCTACCTCGTCGACCGCCTCCGCGCCCAGGGCTGCGGACACGTGAAGATCTTCGGCGGCGGCGGCGGGGTGATCATTCCCAGCGAGATCGCCGAGCTCGAGGCCTCCGGTGTCACTCGGATCTTCTCGCCCGAGGACGGCCAGCGCCTCGGCTTGGCGCAGATGATCAACACGATCGTCGAGTCGTGCGACGTCGATCCGGTGGCCGAGCCGCTCACGGATCTCGACAGCCTGCTGGCCGGCGATCAGCGGGCGCTGGCTCGGGCCATCACCGCCCTCGAGCTCGGCCGTCTCGATGCCGCGCTTCTCGACCGACTGCGCGCCGCGGCTGCAGCCACGACCGTGCCGGTGCTCGGCATCACGGGCACAGGAGGGTCGGGCAAGTCGTCGCTCAACGACGAGCTCGTTCGGCGGTTCCGACTCGACCAGGAGGACAAGCTCCGCATCGCGGTGCTCGCCTTCGACCCCACGCGACGCCGCGGTGGTGGTGCCCTGCTCGGCGATCGCATCCGCATGAACGCCATCGACCCGCCCCAGGTGCTCTTCCGGTCGCTGGCCACACGCGGCGCGAGCGAGCTCCCCGACGCCGTCGACGACATCATCGCCGCCTGCAAGGCCGCCGGGTACGACCTCGTGGTGGTGGAGACGCCCGGCATCGGCCAGGGCGACGCCGGGATCGTTGGCCACGTGGACGTGCCGCTCTACGTGATGACGCCCGAGTTCGGCGCCGCCAGCCAGCTCGAGAAGATCGACATGCTCGACTTCGCCGACTGCGTGGCCATCAACAAGTTCGAGCGCCGCGGCGCCGAGGACGCGGTGCGCGATGTGCGCCGTCAGATGGCCCGCAACCGCGAGCGCTTCGACATCGACCCCACCGAGCTCCCGGTGTTCGGCACCATCGCCGCCCGCTTCAACGACGACGGGGTCACCGCGCTGTACCAGCACCTCCGCGCCCAGCTCGCGGAGCGAGGGCTGCCGATCATGCAGGGCACGCTCGCGCCAGTGCCCGGTCGCACGAGCACGAAGGTGGCGTCGGTCGTGCCGCCGGCACGCGCTCGCTACCTGGCCGAGATCGCCGAGACCGTGCGGGCCTTCCACCAGCGCACCGACGAGCAGGCCGCCGCCGCTCGGCTCGTCCAGCACCTCACCTCGGCGCGCGAGGCCGTCGGGACAGACGTGCCGGAGCTCCAGGCCGCGATCACCGAAGCTGCCGACCAGGTCGACCCGGCAACCCGCGAGCTGCTCGACGCGTGGCCGGCCACCGTCGACGCCTACAGCGGCGAGGAGCACCCGAGCGGTGCAGCGCTGCGACGGGAGTCGCTGTCGGGGAGCCTCGTGCCCCGGGTGGCGCTCCCCCGCTTCGTCGATCACGGCGAGCTGCTCCGCTTCCTGCGCGGCGAGAACCTGCCCGGCCAGTTCCCGTTCACCGCTGGCGTCTTCCCGTTCAAGCGGGAGGGCGAGGACCCGGCCCGGATGTTCGCCGGGGAGGGCGACGCCTTCCGCACCAACCGGCGCTTCCACCTGCTCTCGGAGGGTCAGCCGGCCACCCGCCTGTCGACCGCCTTCGACTCGGTGACCCTCTACGGGTTCGATCCCGACGAACGCCCCGACATCTACGGGAAGGTCGGCAACTCCGGCGTGTCCATCGCCACGCTCGACGACATGGAGGTGCTCTACAGCGGCTTCGACCTGTGCGATCCGTCGACCTCAGTGTCGATGACGATCAACGGACCCGCCCCCACAATCCTCGCCATGTTCCTCAACACGGCCATCGACCAGCAGCTCGCCGCCTTCGAGGAGCAGGAGGGCCGGGCACCCAACGCGGAGGAAGCGTTTGCCGTGCGCGCCAACACGCTGCGCACCGTCCGCGGCACCGTGCAAGCCGACATCCTCAAGGAGGATCAGGGCCAGAACACCTGCATCTTCTCCACCGAGTTCTCGCTGGGCGTGATGGCCGACATCCAGGAGTGGTTCGTCACGCACGAGGTGCGCAGCTTCTACTCCGTGTCGATCAGCGGCTACCACATCGCCGAGGCGGGCGCGAACCCGATCAGCCAGCTCGCGTTCACCTTGTCCAACGGCTTCACGTTTGTCGAGGCTTACCTCGCGCGTGGCATGCACATCGATGACTTTGCGCCGAATCTGAGCTTCTTCTTCTCCAACGGCATGGACCCGGAATACACCGTGATGGGCCGGGTCGCGCGGCGTATCTGGGCCGTGGCGATGAAGGAAAAATACGGAGCCAACGAACGCAGTCAGAA
>JBKJSO010000432.1:0-5010 GCA_046595835.1 Acidimicrobiales bacterium
GAGGTGTCGGGGACCCGGTGGATCTCCGCGGTCCACTCGACCAACGACCTCCATTCGCGCGCGCGGAGCCGAAGCCCCAGCTCGAGGTCCTCGAAGCCGAAGAACAGACGCTCGTCGAAGAAGCCCACCTCGTCGATGGCCGCCCAGCGATAGAGCGGTGCACCACCACTCGCGAGGTAGTCCACCGCCTCTGCGTCGTCGGGCGTCGCCTCGACTCTTCGTAGGGTTGCCGACCAGCGCCGGAGTCGGGCGCCGCGGAGGCCGATCGCAGCGACGTCAGGCTCCGCTCCGTCGGCCAGCTCGCCGAGGCGCAACATGACCTGCGGATGAGAGATCGGGTCGTCGTCGTCGAAGACGGCGAGCCAGGAGCCGCGCTCCGGGCGCCCGGCGGCCAGCTTCGCGGCTCGCATCCACCCACCGGCGGGGCCGATGTTCTGCCCGATGGGGAGATAGGTGACCTCGAAGCCTGATCCCCGAACGAAATCGGCGACGACGGGCTCGGCCGACCGGTCCGGATCGTTGTCCGCCACGACCACCAGCGTTGGTGGGTGGTCCTGCGCCTGCAGGCCGGCCAGGACGGTGCGCAGCGAGTCAGGCCGCCGGAAGGTGACGATGGCGGCGGAGTACGCGGCGGCCGGCATGATCCCGGAGTCTGGAGGTACGGCCCGACCACCGCAACCGCGGGCCGCTGGCGCTACACCGATCGGTCAGTCCCGACGAAGCCAGGTTCGGATCCCGCCGCGCAGCGCACCGATCCGACAGGCAAGGGTCCAAACCCACCGCGTGCGGACCGACGAGCGCGCGAGCTGCGGCGCGAACACGACGAGCCACGCCCAGGATCGCCACGCCGCGGATCGAGGTGGAGCAGCGAGCCCGAGGTCGCGGCACCGGCGCCGGAGCATCGGGTAGCTACCCCCGTAGAACAGCCCCTGCTTCCAGAGCCCGCGCCAGCGCGCTCGGTAGCGGTAGTGCACCAGCGCCCTCGGCTCGAAGTGCACGAACAAGCCCTGGGCTGCTGCGCGGAGGGACAGCTCGATGTCCTCGAGCCCGTGGAACCCCTCGTCGAAGCCACCGAGCCGGTCCCACGCCGTTCGCCACATCCCGCCGTTGTTCCCGCGCAAGAAGACCACAGGCCCGTAGGTCGGTGGAACGCCCATCTTCCGCAGGCCGCGGCTCGTGGCGAGGGCGGGGTCGTTCAGACGATCCACCTCGATCTCACCCGTGACGAGCTGGTGCTCGCGCAGGGCGTCTCCCATCGCTGCGACCCAGCCGTCGGCCACGAGGTCGTCGCCGTCACAGAACGTGATCGCGATCGCCGTGGAGGCGTCGACTCCGCAGCGTCGTGCATAGGCCACGCCGACCCCGTCCGGTGCCGCTACCACCTGCAGTCGTCCGGCTAGTCCCGGGTGGCTTGACGCAACGTCGGCCGTGCCGTCCTGAGAGCCGTTGTCGACGACGAGCACCTCCCACGATCCGTCCCAGCGCTGCGAGGCAAGTGCGTCCAGCTGAGCGGGCAGGGTGGCCGCCTCGTCGTGGCAGGGGATGATGACCGAGAGATCCACCTAGCAGGCCCCGCCCCGGATCTCACCTAGGGCAACGCCCAGCGTCCACAACCACTGAGATCGTCGCCTTCGGTTGGAGAGCGAGGGCACGGACGTGACAAGCCAGACAAACCTTCGCGCCTGCCGCCGGACGCGATGGCCCAGTCTCCACGGCTCGTCGGCGAGGCAATGCAGGTGGTGGGCCGCACGACCGTAGGAGACGGCCTGCCTCCAACGTTCGCGAGCCTGCGTCCGATGGCGGTAGTGGACCACGGCGGCATCCGTCCAATGGAGGACGACCCCCGCCTGCCACGCTCGGATCGCGAAATCGATGTCGGCTCCGATCCGTACCGCCTCGTCGAAGCCCCCCACGCATTCCACGGTCTCGCGACGAACGCCGATGTTGCAGCCATGAGCGAAGGGGATTCCCTTCACCGTCGTCGGCATCTCCGAGAAGATCCTCCTGCCCCGGACGTCGGCGAGCCACGGTGGGTTGAGCCGGTCGAGATCAACCGGTCCCGTGACGTAGCCCGCCTGCTCGAGTGCCGCCCTCATCGCCACTGCCCACCCCGGTGAGACGACATCGTCGGCATCACAGAACGCGATGGCGTCGCTGCGCGCAGCCGCGACGCCGACGTTGCGCGCGTGGGGTTCGCCCGGGCGAGCATCGGCGTCCACCACTCTCACCTGCGCGTTGATCGCGGCCATCGCGTCTGCGATCGATCGGGACGCGTCGGTGGATCGGTTGTCGACCACAACGACCTCCATGTCCTCGTCGATCGAGGCCACCACCGCCTCGAGCTGCACCTGGAGGGTGGCCGCCGCATTGTGCACCGGGATCACGACAGAAAGGCTTGGCCCCGCATGCATGTCAGCACCTTCTTGAGCGGAGTGGCCTCGCCATCGTCCCACGCTCAGTCGACTGCAATTGTGATCTGCTCACCTGACCAACGACTGGCAGCTTCGACATCAGGCCGCGTCGCGGCCCGCGATCCGGCACGATACGGCAAGGGGCTCTCCCCGCCGTGATCTACCGGAGGCGGTTGTGATCTACGTATTCGGGTTCGATGAGAGCTTCGCCATGCCGACCGGTGTGGCGCTTCGGTCGCTCGACCGCTTCCTCGGCTCGGGTGATCAGGTCCTGCTGCTGCACGACGGCGTCTCAGCGGGTGCGCTCGGCGATGTGCGCGCGTGCGCCCTGCAGGCCGACATCACCTCGATCGATTGCAGGTCGATGTTCGAGCCCGTGTGGAGGTCCCCGGCTCATGTCACACGGGCCGCCTACCTGCGCTTCTTGGCCCCCGCGCTGCTCGCCGGTGAGCCTCGGTGCGTCTACCTCGATGGCGATGTCGTGGTGCGGAGGGACCCTGCGCCTCTGCACCAGCATCACCTTGCGGGTGCCACGCTCGGAGCTGTGCGCAGCCGCGTGGCTCCCTTCGCCGCATCACCCGGCGGGATCATGCAGTGGCTCGAGCTAGGGATCAGGAGCACGGCTCCGTACTTCAACTCGGGCGTGTACGTCGTGGACCTCAAACGTTGGCGTGACCGAGACATCACAGGGAGGGTCACCGAGTTCCTGGCAGAGCACGGGGACTTCACCTTCATCGCGGATCAAGAGGCGCTGAACGTCGCGGTCGTTGGCGATTGGGTGGAGCTAGACCGCACCTGGAACTACGTGACACACGTGGCTGAGTCCTTCCTCCAGCAGCCCGAGCTCGAACCCCATGATCCCTCCATCGTTCACTTCGCTGGCCGGCTCAAGCCATGGGCGCACGGCCGCCAGCCACTCTTCGCGGAGGAGTGGCATGGCTTGCTGAGCGGCACGCCGTGGGCAGGGTTCACTCCCACGCCGCCCCTGCCGGCGACCGGTCCCAGAGCCTGGCTCAGGACGAGGGCTGGACATGCTGTCCGGGCGCTGCGCGACATCGCCCGCGACGGCTGAGGGCTGTCCTCGGCTGCGTCGGAGCCTCGAGACCACCGTGGATCATCATGCGGCTGCGGGTCACCGACTGGGCATGCGAGGCTGGACGGGTGACCGGCCGCAGGGTCTTTCTCGACGTGGGTGGACACATGGGGGAGACCCTTGCCGAGGTCATCAAGCCTCGGTGGCGCTTCGACCGGATCTGGTCGTTCGAACCGGTCGCGGGGTGCGTCGTGGTCCTTGAGTCATTGGCCGACGCTCGGGTGACCGTGGTCCCCGCTGGATGGTGGTCGGCCAACACGGAGATGGTGCTGAACAACCCTGGGGCGCTCAACGCCAGCATCGAGCCGATCGACGGAGCGACCACGAGCGAGCGCTGCAGGTTCATCGACGGCGCCACATGGATGGCTGAGAACATCGCCGAGTCGGACCAGGTCTGGATGAAGATGAACATCGAGGCTTCGGAGATCGAAGTGCTTGACCGGCTCCTCTCGACCGGAGAGATCTCGAAGGTCGACCACCTCGTCGTCCACTTCGATGTCGAGTGGCACGGGAGGTACGCCGACGCCGCGGTGATGCGGAGGCGCCTCGACGACGCCGGCGTATCCTGGAGCGAGGCCAAGCGAGTCATGTTCGGTCGTACGCGAGGGGCCAAGACGGCCACCTGGCTGGCAACGACGCAGGGTGAGCGTGCTCGACCGTGGTTGGCGATGCTCGAACACCAGGCTCGTCGGCGGGTGTGGCGGGTCCGGCGGTGGGTCCGTCATCGACGGGCGGCTCGAGACAAGCCGACGACGTGAGCTCGTGGCGGTTCGAGGCACGGAGCCGCGCACCCTGGCGGCGGAGCGAGAGACTTCGCTGGACAATCTTGGTTAGAGACCGACCAGCTGCAGGTCTCGGTCTCGCAAGCGGGCGACCAACGACCTGGTCGCGTCAAGCGTCTCCTCACACGTGTCGTGCATCAGCACGACACCCGTGGCCTCGACGCTCAATGCGTTCGCGACGATCGCATCGCTGTCGATCCGGTCCTTCCAATCATGGGAGTCGGTGGTCCAGAGCTCCGCACGCCAACGCCTCGACCGCAGCAGCAGCGCCGATCCGAGGGTCAGATGGCCCTTCGGTGGCCGGAACAGTGGCACGGGACGCCCGAGGACTGCCTCCACCACCTCCCGCCCCCGGTCGATCTCGTGACGCGCTTGCAAGATGCTGATCTCACGCAGGTCGGGATGGTGCATGGTGTGAGTGCCGACCGAGTGGCCCTCTTCGGCCATTCGACGAACGATCTCGGGGTGCGCCTCGGCACGCTCACCGACAACGAAGAAGGTCGCCTTCGCGCCGGTCTCGTGGAGGATGTCGAGGAGCCTGGGCGTGAACACCGGGTGCGGACCGTCGTCGTAGGTCAGCGCTACGGCGCCTTGCTCGACGGCGTGACCGGCGCGTGCGATCCGCGCCAGGAGACGCCGTCGGCTGATTCCGGCCACGCGCCGACATGCGAGCGCCGCGCGGCGCGTTGCCGTCGATCGCGATACTCCCCGCACGGCGCTTCAC